>PWPZ01000268.1 GCA_003556985.1 Bacteroidota bacterium | reverse complement strand
TCCGGTTTCCACATTTGCCGCCGGCAGCTGCAAATAGTAATTGGTTATATCATTGCTGGTGAAGGCATTGTTTTCCCCGCCTGCTTTCTGAACTTCCCGGTCGTACGAAGGAATATTTACCGACCCGCCGAACATGAGATGCTCAAGAAGATGAGCGATGCCCGTTCTTTCCGCATTTTCGTCTGATGAGCCCACATCATATAGAAGGTTTACCGCTGCCATCGGGGTTGATTTGTCTTCATGGATGATCACCCTGAGACCGTTGTCGAGAATTTTTCGGGTAAAGCTTATCATAACGGGTTTTTTGGATGCCGGGAAAAATTTATTCCCGGCTTTGTATAAGACTCAAGAATCACAAAAATAATCAGAATAATCAGAACTTATAAAAACCGCCGGCAACCCTCTGGTTTATTACCGTGGTTAATTGTATTTTTGCATAGTTATGCAAGAAAAGACCATAATAACAAGGATACTGGTATGGATCATCAATAACCTGAAGCATCGCCAGCTGCTCCTTATACTGAGCTTTATAACTGGTTTGCTGGCTGGTCTGGCAGCTATTATTCTTAAAAATACAGTTTACTATACCAATGAGTTTCTCACCGGGCGCCTGGTCATGGATACCGGTACTATTTTATATCTTGCTTTCCCCGCCCTTGGAATTTTTCTCACCGTTCTTTTTACACGTTATGTTATTAAAGATCAGATTTCCCACGGCGTGTCGAAGGTTTTGCATTCAATATCCAGAAAGGATTCCGCCCTTGCTCCTCATAATTCATTTTCCTCTATGCTTGCAAGTACTCTTACCGTGGGATTCGGTGGATCAGTTGGACTTGAAGCTCCGATTGTGCTTACAGGGTCATCAATAGGTTCGAATCTGGGCAGGTATCTGAGACTTAACTACAAATCTATTACCCTCCTTATTGCATGCGGTGCAACCGGGGCCATTGCAGGCATATTCAAGTCACCCATTGCAGCCATGATCTTCAGCCTGGAGGTACTGATGCTGGATCTGACCATGTGGTCGATTATCCCGTTGCTGATCTCCGCTGTTACGGCAGCCACTATTGCAACACTGCTTCTCGGTCCGGCGGTGGTATTTTATTTTACAATTCCCGAGCCTTTTATGGTCAATAACCTGCCCTGGTATATTTTGCTTGGTGTGTTGTGCGGACTGGTTTCTGTTTATTTCACAAGGGGATCACTGAAAGTTGAGGGAAAGCTGAAGAAAATTTCAAGTCCATATCATCGCTTGTTTTACGGTGGTGCGGTACTGGGAATCCTTATTTTTCTTTTCCCTCCCCTTTATGGCGAGGGTTATGGCACACTCAGTGCTCTTCTGGGAGGCGTGGCCACAGAAATTGCCAACGGAAGCCTTATTGAAGGCTTCAGTGATCATTACTGGGTATTTATAGGTTTTGTGGTCATGATCCTTTTCTTCAAGGTGATTGCCATGGCCATAACTACCGGAAGTGGAGGCGTGGGAGGTATATTTGCCCCGTCATTATACGTGGGAGGGGTTACCGGGTTTATTACTGCGAGCCTGATAAATAACCTGGCGTTCATTAATGTTTCCGAACGAAATTTCGCACTTGTGGGGATGGCCGGGGTCATGGCCGGCGTTATGCATGCCCCGCTAACCGCCATATTCCTTATAGCTGAAATAACCGGCGGATATGAATTGTTTATACCGCTTATCGTCACTTCAACTATCGCCTACATAACTATTATGTATTTTGAGCCCCATTCAATTTATACCAAAAGACTCGCGGCTAAAGGCGAATTGATAACCCATCATAAAGACCGGGCCGTACTTACCCTCCTGAAAATGGGGCCGGTAATTGAAACCGACCTTAAGACCGTATCGCCCGATTCCACCCTGGGCGAACTGGTAAAGGTTGTTTCCAAATCAAGGCGTAACATATTCCCGGTTGTCGATGAAGACGATAACCTTCAGGGCATCGTCCTTCTGGACAATATAAGAGACATTATCTTCAAACCTCCCAAGTATGACGAGATAAAGGTGGCCGATATTATGGATATCCCTCCTGCCACAGTTTCCTCTAACGAGAGTATGGAATCGGTAATGAAAAAATTTGAGGATTCGGGAGCATGGAATCTTCCCGTTCTTGATGAAAAGAAATATGTGGGCTTTATATCGAAATCAAAGATATTCTCCGAATACAGAAAAATACTTCTCCAGTTTTCGTCCGAATAAAACAGTATTAAATCCTGTTAAATTGATTATGTCTGGCAAATTAATCTAAAAATTAGCGTTACCGGTGCTTTCCTTAAAAAAAAGACTTACATTTGGATTTGGGTGCTAACCAATTTAATTTATAAGGATGAACGAAAATAACATCAGAAATGTTTATGTAGTTGATGATGATATTCCCAGTTACCAGCTGATAAAAGAAATATTATCCGATGATCGCCTTTCAGTCAAACATTTTTTAAATGGGAATGATCTGCTCGCCATTTTCAATAACGGGAAGATCCCTGATCTCGTAATAATGGATATTCAGCTTCCTGATACCGACGGTCTTGAACTTACCCGGCAAATCAAACTATTACAACCTTCCCTGCCGGTAATCGCATATACTTCCTTTGCTATGCCCGGCGACCGGGAACGTTGCATCGGCGGGGGGTGTGATGAATATATTTCAAAGCCCATTGATGTGGAAAAATTCTTTGATGTCGCCCGAAGATACCTGCCGGGTATTTTTTAATCGCTTATCCTTTTTTATAACTTGCCGTAGCATGTGATTTTTGCCGCTAAAAATTGTATTTTAGCAGTACCTAAAAAAATGCGTACTTAATTTCAAACCGGCAATTATGGAAAAAGATACCAGGATTTTTGAACTTATAAAAAAAGAGGACAAAAGGCAACTTGAAGGCATTGAGCTTATTGCCTCTGAAAATTTTGTGAGCGACCAGGTCATGGAAGCCACGGGATCGTGCCTCACAAATAAATACGCCGAAGGTTACCCCGGAAAACGATATTACGGAGGTTGTGAATTTGTTGATCAGGTTGAACAACTTGCTATTGACAGGGTGAAAAAACTGTTCAATGCCGGTTATGCGAACGTTCAGCCTCATTCCGGGGCCCAGGCCAATGCAGCGGTGATGCTTGCCCTGCTGAAGCCCGGCGATGTTTTCCTGGGCCTGGATCTTTCCCATGGCGGACATCTTACCCATGGTTCGTTTGTTAATTTCAGCGGATTGCTTTACAAACCTGTAGCGTATGAAGTGGACAGGAATACTGGTCTGGTCGATTACGATATGATGGAGCAGCTTGCAGAAAAAGAGAAACCCAAACTTATAGTTGCCGGGGCATCGGCTTATTCGAGGGACTGGGACTACAGGAGGATGCGGGAGATAGCCGACCGCAACGGGGCTTTGCTGATGGCCGATATTGCTCATCCTGCTGGTTTGATAGCCACAGGATTGCTTAACCATCCTTTTCCCCATTGCCATATTATTACCTCTACCACCCACAAAACCCTGCGCGGACCACGTGGCGGAATAATACTTATAGGAAAGGATTTTGAGAACCCCTGGGGGTTAAAGACACCTAAGGGCGCTGTAAAGATGATGTCTCAAATTATTGATTCCGCTGTTTTTCCCGGCACTCAGGGCGGGCCCCTGGAACATGTCATTGCGGCCAAGGCAGTGGCTTTCGAAGAGGCCTTGTCGGAAAATTACAAAAAATACATGACTCAGGTTAAAAATAACGCCAATGTCATGGCTTCTGCGTTTACCGAAAAAGGATACAAGATCGTTTCCGGAGGCACCGAGAATCATTCCATGCTTATTGATCTGCGCACCAAGGTGCCTGACCTTTCAGGGAAAGTGGTTGAGAATACTCTGGTTAAAGCTGATATAACTATAAATAAGAATATGGTGCCTTTTGACGACCGTTCACCTTTTCAGGCCTCGGGTATCAGGATCGGTACACCGGCTGTTACAACACGCGGCATGATTGAAACCGATATGATTAAAATTGTGGAACTGATCGATGAGGTTATAATGAATATTTCGGACGATAAGGTGATTGCGAATGTTAAGCAAAAGGTAAATTCCATGACTGCCGGGTTCCCGAAATTTGCCTGGTAATTTTAATCTCCCTCCCCATTTTAAAGTTTTTTAGCCTGTACAGCCAAACGACCGGTTGGGAGCTGTTTTATTGATGGAGCATAAATGAAAGGCGGGGATTTGGATTATGCAGCCAAACACCCGGCAGAGTGACTCTTTTATTGCGGCTTTAGTGGACTGTAACGCATGATCGGGCAGGAAGAATTGCGCTTTTTTTCTGCTGATTTGCTACCGGAGGCGGAAATGATAGGTTATCGTACCTTTCTGGACTGCGGGAGCATTGGGTTTTGCATTGAACTTTGCCCGTTCGGCAGCTCTTCTTGCAGCGCTCAGAAGATTTTCATTTAAAGTGGTTGAGCCCCTCACACCCGGTGTTGCATTGGTCACATCGCCATTCCGGTTAACGGTAACTTCAACTACAACCACTCCTTCCACCTGCTGAGTGTAATCGGGCAGGGGCAGGGACGATGAATTTCGTCCTGCAAGGGAGAACGACACGCCGTCAGGGCTTCCGGTATCGCCTCCTTCCCTGTGAGGTGAATCGGGCGACCCTGTTTCTCTTCCCTGGTTTCCGGGTCCGGTTGTTTCGCCTTCACTGGTTCCTGTATCGCCGGTGGCATTTCTGCCGGGGAACAAAGCATTGGGATTGGGCCTTCTTTCAGGCTCCTCTTCAGCAATCTCTTCGGGAACAGGCGTTTCAGCCGGTTCCGGCTGTGGTTCCGGGACCTGTGGTACCGGATCAGGCTGCCTTACCACCTCCCTCTCCGGCTCGGGAACGGAGGGTGCTTCTTCAAAGTCCTGGGTGATAACCGGTTCTTCAGTTTCTGTTTCGGTAACCTGCGGAGCAGGTGCCGGAGGCGATGCCTGCTG
>PWPZ01000103.1 GCA_003556985.1 Bacteroidota bacterium | reverse complement strand
TCCGGGAGGTGTTGTCAGCCAGATATAAGACTCTTGCCACCAGTGGGAATCTTAACAACCATATCGGAGTGCCCCTGACTCTCCTGGAGCTTGATCCTTCCCACCAGATTGCCGTTATTGAGATGGGTGCCAATCATATTGGTGAGATTGAGAGCCTTTGTAATATTGCAATGCCCGATCACGGACTGATTACTAATATAGGAAGCGCTCATCTTGAGGGCTTTGGGTCGCCCGAAGGAGTCGTGAAGGCAAAAAGTGAGCTTTTCCGGTATCTAAAAAAAACAGGAGGAAAAGCCTTTCTTAATAGTATGCGCCCCGAGCTGGTCGGACTGTCGGCGGAGATCAGGCTTGATTATATTCCCTTCGGGACCGGGAGTGAGAATTTTGTGAGCGGCAAATTACTTAATTCCCGTGAGCAGCTTAATATTGAGGTATATACAGAAAAATTTGATGAGCCGCTGTATTTATTTACCGGCCTCACCGGATCCTATAATTTTGAGAATGTGCTGGCCGCTGTCTGTACAGGAGTTTATTTCGGGGTTCCCTCCGGAAGGATCAAGGGAGCGATTGAGAATTATATTCCCGATAACAACCGTTCCCAGATTACAGTCACCGAAAACAACAAATTGTTGCTTGACGCCTATAATGCCAATCCTGACAGCATGCATGCAGCCATTGTGAATTTCTTTTCAATGCCGGGCGAAAACAAATCGGTCATTCTTGGCGACATGTTCGAGCTGGGTCATTATGCCCCGGAGGAACATAGTAAGATAATCAAACTTTTAAAGAAGTATGGCTGCCGGGAAGTTATCCTGGTGGGAAAAATCTTTTATAACAGCCCGGGTGCCCGGGATTATCTGAGATTTGAAACCACGGAAAATCTGATTGACTGGCTTTCGGCAAATCCTCTCCGGAACCGTTTTATGCTTCTTAAAGGATCAAGAGCGATACAGCTGGAAAAATGTGTTGCGTTTCTGTGAAAATACTGCAATGAACCGGCGTTGGCGGCTATCGCTATTATGCCTCTTCCCTGGTAAGCCCTTCTTTTTTCTGGTAAAGGAACCTTTTGATCTTCTGGGTGGGTGTTTTCTCAAAAGGTGACTGCTGCTCTATTATCTTGCTCAGCCTTGAAAACTTGTTTACCTCGTCATTGACTTTCGTTTTTATTTCATTAAGCTTTTCATTTACCAGTTCATTCATCTGGACCTGCATATTGCGTGCCGACTGCCTGAGTTCACCGTAATACTTTTCAAGTTCCTCGTAATTCAGATGCACCCGTGCCACGAGGACTCCCCTCATTTCATAAACCACCGATTCGAGTACCATCGACTGATTATTTATGACAGATTCGATCTCTTCCGGATAGATATTCTCTCCGCTTGGGCCCACGACCATGTTTTTCAGCCTGCCCCTGATATAAAGGTAATTATCCTTGTCAATCATTCCCAAATCACCTGTTTTGAACCAGCCATCACTTGTAAACACTTTTTTTGTCTGCTCTTCATCCTTATAGTACCCTTTCATAATGTTAGGGCCTTTGGCAAGTATTTCTCCTTCACCCGTATCGGGATCGGGATTGTCTATTTTCAGTTGTTGTCCAGGCAGGGAAAAGCCGGTTGAACGGAAACGGGTCAGGGAAGGGGTACATCCCGCAAGCAGAGGCGACGTCTCCGTCAGTCCGTAACCGATTGCATAGGGAAAATTCGCATCGCGCAGGAACTGCTCCGCGTCAGCAGCAAGTTTTGCGCCGCCTATCCCAAAGAAATGGAGGTGACCCCCGAAAGTTTTATAAAGTTTTTTCCCTGCTATCTTATGAATCTGACGCCGGAAAAAGGGGGTTTTAAAGAGGGATCTCATAACCGGGGACTTTTGGATCTGGGGAAGCACCTGGAGCTTGTAAACCTTTTCTATAATAAGAGGTACCGTCAGCATCATGGTAGGCTTGACCTCCTGCATTGCAGGGATCAAAACCGAAGCCGTCGGCGGCTTTTCGATATAATAGACCGAACTGCCATTCATGAAAGGTATCAGAAAACCTATGGTACATTCGTAGGTATGTGACAGGGGAAGTACTGAAAGCAACCGGTCTTTGTCAGTTAATTCCTGGATATGACCGGTATTAATTGCATTGGAAACAAGATTTTTATGGGTAAGCATAACACCCTTTGGATTGCCTGTTGTTCCCGATGTATATAATATGACTGCCAGGTCGTCTTCATCCGGTTCGGAAGTCCGTAAGGTATCATCCTGCCCGGCATCATTCCGTACCGCATTCTGCAGGGAAGTATCCTGTGTCACGGAAATATCGGTTTTCCATTCGCTGAAAGCCTGCTTTACGGAAATACTGCCTGAATTCTGCAGCCTGTCCCTGTCTGCCAGACTGAAATCGTCAGCAACAATTACTGTATGGAGGTGTTCGGGCAGTGAATTTTTCAGCTTGGCTGCCATTTTTTCCGATACTATTATAGCATTTGCCTCCGAATGGTCAAGTATCTTTTTTATTTCCCTGTCTTTGAATTCGGTCAGTATGGGAACCGCTATTGCACCCATGGATGTTATGGAAAGATAAGCAATTCCCCAGTTAGGCATGTTCTGGCTCAGTATGGCGACCCGGTCTCCTTTCCGGATGCCTGAAAAGGCAAGCATTGCGGAAACATCCCTTGCCAGGCTGTATACTTCCGAATATTTCAAGGGGGCGCCTCCGACAAATGACAGGGCGGTTTTATCCGGAAAAAGCCGGTTACTGTTATCAAGTAATTCCTTTAAAGTCTGTTTTTTAAGCATGTCCATCTCTCTTTATAGTGGCAGATTAGCCGGCTAAATTAATAAAAAAAGCAATAATCCTCCCTGAAAAGATATTTGTAAGCACGGTAATTTCTTAATTACAGGCAGAACGGTGTGGAACAGTTTTTGTTTATTAATTTGGGAACAACAATTGTTAAATTAAATTAATTAGGATTTGTATGCTGGTTATTAATTAAAGCAAATACTAATTTTATGCAACTTTTGATTTTGTGAATCGTAGACTCATTATAAAATTAGCTAAAATATACCACATATTTATAAATGTCGTTGTTAATAAATCAATCAGTTAAATATAGCATTATGAAATTTCTATTCGCCATAGTGGTTTTTGCCGTGTTTTCCTTCGGCACCATAGTTTCACAAGAGAAACAGGGACCGTTTATTGCTTTTGACCGAGAGTTGCATGAGTTCGGAAAAATTTCGGTCGACAGCGTTCCTGACGGAAAGCTGAGTTTCACCATCTACAATCAGGGAAACCAGCCTCTCGTGCTTGCAAATGTAAGGGCATGTTGCGGGACAAGGGTGAATGAATATACAAAGCAGCCAATTGCTCCGGCCGATAGTGGATTTGTTGAAGTGCAGTTCAGGGTCGTTCCCAGGCCTCACACCATTCGCCGTACCATTACAATACAGTCCAATGCCGCCAACCGGCAGACCGCAATTCTGAGGATACTCGGCGAGGTGGTTGAAGAAACAGGCGACCTTACTTTACAGGATTAGCTTCCGAAGCGGCAAAGACCCCTTGTCAATTACCGTTGATACCCGTCACCGGCAATAACATTTATTATGGCATCGTTGACTGCAGGTTTTTTATCATTGCACCGTTAATCTTCGGTAGCAGTGGTAATTTTTTTACAGTATGTTGCCGCTTATCATCTGTTATTCAGCAGATTGCCGTTTACCATCTGTTTTCCGGCAGAGTGTTTTAAAATACACTTTTGCGGTATTTCCCGATTTAATTGAGCGTAAATTGCCGGATCAGTTTGTCCTCCGGTCTTTATCCCCTTCGGGTTTGTTTTTTAGAATACGCTCTGTTTTTTCCATTATATCAGCATCAAGACTGGGAATTGCCTCCAGAGCCTTCATGTTACTGTCTATTTGTTCAGGTTTCGAGGCTCCTGTTATTACCGTGCTTACATGAGGGTTTTTGAGGCACCATGCTATTGCCATCTGCGGCAGACTAAGGCCTATTTCACCTGCAATATCATTCAGCCTTGCTGCTTTTTCAATTTTTGCTTTTCCTTCCGGTGATTCGATATGCTTTTTCAGCCACTCATATTCCTTAAGGGCCATACGGCTGTCGTCAGGTATCCCCTTTGCATATTTGTTTGTAAGGATACCGGAGGCCAGCGGACTGAATATGGTGGTTCCCAGTCCAATCTCTTCATATAAAGAAAGATATTCAGCTTCAACCCGTTGGCGGCGGAACATATTATACTCGGGTTGTTCCATAAGAGGGGGGATAAGATTGTTATTTTTTGCTATGTGCCAGGCATCTTTTATCTGTTCTGCACTCCATTCGCTTGTTCCCCAGTAGAAGGCTTTTCCCTGATTAATTATATGGTTCATTGCCCGTACGGTTTCCTCCACCGGGGTGAATTTGTCAGGCCGGTGACAAAAAATGAGATCGACATACTCGGTCTGCAGCCGGCGGAGAGAAGCATTTGTACCTTCAATAATATGCTTCATTGAAAGTCCCTGGTCATTAGGCCCGTCACCACCCCAGAAAATCTTTGTCGACAGCACCAGGTCACTTCTTTTCCATCCGGTTTTTTTAAGTACTTTTCCCATTATCAGTTCCGACTTGCCTCCGGCATATTCCTCGGCGTTATCAAAAAAGTTTACACCGTAATCCCGGGCTTTGGCCATCAGCTTATATGCCTCATCTTCTCCGGCCTGAAAGCCGAAAGTCACCCATGACCCGAATGAGAGGGCAGAAACTTTGAGTCCCGAACGACCCAGAAATCTGTATTCCATAATAAAAGTATTGTGATTAACTGATTTGCAATATATTTTATATTCTGATCCGGTTTAGCTTTCGGCTCATTCCGGACTTATGTGAACTACCCATTAGCTAAAGACTAATGGGCTTCGGACTTCACAGGCTTGTGCTTCTTTTCAGAAGTCTGATCTGAGCCTCCATCCGTGTAATCGGAGAGTCCCGCCCCGATTATTCTTAATCCTTCTGCAAGG
>PWPZ01000256.1 GCA_003556985.1 Bacteroidota bacterium | reverse complement strand
CCGGTTGCGGGTTTTAAACTACTCAAATCCATATCTTTAATCTATTATTTATTTAACCTTTTCGATTTTAAGCAAATGACGCACCTTTTCAAGCATTCCCAATATCTGGGGAGTGGCTTCCACCTCTGCACTGCTGCTTATTTTATTAAGACCCAACGCATCCAGTGTTCTTTTCTGGCGTTCGGTACTTCCAATCCTGCTTTTTACCTGAGTGTATTTTATCCTGGCCATGATCGTTAATTATAAACTATCCGTTAAAAACTTTTTCCAGAGGGATTCCCCTCAGTTCGGAAATTGTGTGGGCATCCCTAAGCTTCATGAGCGCTTCAAAAGTGGCCTTGACAAGGTTGTGGGGATTCGATGCTCCCTTCGACTTGGCAAGTACATCAATAATGCCCACGCTTTCAAGTACGGCGCGCATTGCTCCTCCGGCAACAACTCCCGTACCATGAGAGGCAGGCTTAAGAAATACCTTTGCACCTCCGTATTTGGCATACTGCTCATGGGGTATTGTTCCCTTGTGAATCGGGATTCTGACGAGATTCTTTTTGGCATCCTCTATACCTTTGGAAATAGCCGTGGTAACTTCATTGGCCTTACCAAGTCCGTAACCAACTATTCCGTCTTCGTTCCCAACTACCACGATGGCAGAAAAACTGAATGTTCTCCCTCCCTTGGTGACTTTGGTAACACGTTGAATGCTCACAACGCGGTCTTTCAGTTCCAGATCACTGGTCTTTACTTTTCTTATTGTTGTTGACATAAATTAAAATTTTAATCCTCCTTCCCTGGCAGCATCCGCCAATGCTTTAACCCTGCCGTGATATAAATAACCATTTCTGTCAAAAATAACTTTGGAAATACCCTGACCGATTGATTTTTCAGCGATCATCTTTCCAACCTGCTTTGCCTGTTCGGTTTTATTTGCCTTTGCGGTCTTTTCACCGTCCAGATTTAACCATGATGCGGCTGCAAGGGTCTTTCCACTTAAGTCATCGACAAGTTGCACATACATTCCCTTGTTACTCCGGAAAACCGTCATTCGCGGACGATCCTGGGTTCCGGAGATTTTTCTGCGGATCCTCATTTTGATCCGCTTTCTTTTTTTAAGCTTTGTTAAAGCCATGATATTATTACTGATTTAAGTATTAAACACTTGCAGATTTACCGGCTTTCTTTCTCAGTTGCTCGCCAACATATTTTATTCCCTTGCCTTTGTAAGGCTCAGGCTTACGGAATGATCTGATCTTGGCCGCAACCTGCCCTATGAGCTGTTTATCAATGCTTTTCAGGGTAACTACAGGATTCCGGCGCCTTTCAGTAACCGCTTCCACCTTAACTTCAGAAGGAATCTCAAAGTGGATGTCATGAGAAAATCCAAGGCTGAGCTCAAGTATCTGTCCTTTTGCCTCGGCCCTGTAACCAACTCCGACCAGCTCCTGCTTAATTTCATAACCCTTTGTGACGCCCTCAATCATATTATTAACAAGTGACCGGTATAATCCGTGCATTGCCTTGCTCTGGTTGTCGTCCGAAGACCTTGACAATATGATCTGGTTATCTTCCTGTTTGACTGATATTCTCGGATCCACCTGTTGTGAAAGCTCTCCGAGAGGTCCTTTGACTTTGACCAGATTGTTTTTGCCTATCGAGACATCAACTTTTTCCGGTACGTCTACGGGTAAATTTCCAATTCTTGACATTACTGTTCCTCCAAATTAATATACGTAACACAATACTTCTCCGCCAATGCTCTTTTTGCGGGCTTCCTTGTCACTCATCACTCCCTGTGAAGTAGACAAAATGGCAATCCCCAGTCCGTTAAGCACCCTGGGCAAGTCATCTTTCCCTTTATATTGCCGCAGTCCGGGTTTGCTTACCCTGCGGAGCGATCTGATCGCCGGTTCCTTTGATTCGGGATGATACTTCAATGCAATCTTAATAATTCCCTGGACACCGTCATCTTCAAATTTGTAATTCAGAACGTAACCTTTTTCAAATAGAATTTTGGTCATGTCCTTTTTCAGGTTGGAAGCAGGTATCTCAACGATCTTATGTCGGGCCATCATTGCATTCCTGAGCCGGGTAAGATAATCTGCTATAGGATCTGTCATCTTAATTGTATTTTAAATAATAATAATTTTTACCAACTTGCCTTCTTAATTCCGGGAATCAGTCCGCTGGAAGCCATTTCCCTGAAAGTTATCCTGCTAAGTCCGAACTGCCTCATATATCCCTTGGGGCGCCCTGTAAGCATGCATCTGTTATGAAGCCTTATGGGATTACTGTTCCGGGGTAAACGGCTCAATCCGACATAATCACCTTCTTCTTTTAGTTTTGCCCGCTTTTCGGCATAACGTTCGACCAGTTTCTGACGACGCTTCTCGCGTGCTTTCATTGACTCTTTTGCCATATCTAAATCTTTTTTACATTCTTAAATGGTATTCCAAACTCCCTGAGAAGGGCAAAACCTTCCTCATCGGTAGGTGCCGTTGTGACAAAGGTGATCTCTATTCCCATAATTTTATTGATCTTATCAATATCAATTTCGGGGAAAATTATATGCTCAGAAATACCCAGGGTATAGTTACCTCTTCCGTCAAACTTGCTGTTTACTCCCCGGAAATCCCTGATCCTGGGAAGCGCAACGGCTATAAGCCTTTCCAGGAATTCATACATCCTTTCCCGGCGAAGGGTAACACGAACGCCAATTGGCATTTCACGCCTGAGCTTGAAATTGGAAATATCCTTCCGGGAAACGGTCTGAACAGCTTTCTGCCCGGCTATCGCAGTTAACTCTGTCTGCGCAGTATCAATAAGTTTCTTGTCGGCAACTGCCTGACCTACTCCCTGGTTAAGAACTATTTTCTGTAACCTGGGTACCTGCATTACGGTTTTATATTTAAACTCTTTCATAAGTGCAGGTACTACCTCCTCGAGGTATCGTGTTTTAAGTGAGGGTGTGTAGTCCATTACTTAATTTCCTCCCCTGTTTTTTTTGAATAACGTACCAAATTATTTTTTTCATCAAACTTTTTTCCTGTCCGGGTCGGTTTACCGGTTGACGGATCCACAAACATAAGATTGGATACATCTATGGGGGCTTCCTTTTTTATAATGCCTCCCTGTGTATGTTTGGCGCTGGGTTTGGTATGGCGCGAAACCATATTTACACCTTCTACCAAGGCTTTTCCTTCCTTCGTCAGCAAATCAAGAACTCTTCCCTGCTGCCCTCTGGATTCTCCGGATCTGACATAAACCGTATCGCCTTTCTTTATATGATATTTTCTGCCCATTAAACTGAATTTTTAAAATTTCTATAAAACTTCGGGTGCGAGGGAAACAATCTTCATATATTTATCCCGAAGCTCCCGGGGAACAGGCCCGAAAATACGGGTACCCCTTATTTCGCCGACGTTATTTAGAAGAACGACAGCATTATCGTCAAACCGGATATAAGAACCGTCAATCCTCCTTATTGAATTTTTTGTCCGGACCACCACGGCTTTGCTCACAGTGCCCTTTTTAATTTCACCGGAGGGAATGGCATTTTTAACGGTAACGACAATCTTGTCGCCAACTCTGGCATATTTCTTGCCACTGCCGCCGAGAACCCTTATACAAAGGACCTCCTTTGCACCGCTGTTATCGGCAACTGCTAATCTGCTTTCTTGTTGTATCATTCTATTTAGCTCTTTCTAATATTTCTACTAGCCTCCAGCATTTATTTTTGCTCAGGGGCTTTGTTTCCATTATTTTCACAGTATCACCAATATTGCAGCTGTTCTGCTGGTCGTGGGCCATCAGTCTGGTTGATTTTTTAACAAACTTCCCGTAGATGGGATGCTTGACCCTGCGGTCGACTGTTATCACAATGGATTTATCCATTTTATTGCTGATGACAACACCGGTCCGTTCTTTTCTTAAATTTCGTTCCATTTTTTTATAACGTTATTCAATTTTATTCTTCTGTTTTTACAGACAGTCCGGATCGGTTCCTGTTACCTGTCCGGTTACCGGCATTAAATCAGCCCTTGTCCTCTTCTGAGCCGGCTTTTTGTTTTTCTTCAAGCCTGCGCTGACGCAACTCGGTCTTCATCCTGGCAATATTTTTTTTGGTAGCAGGTATTTTCAGCGGATTATCAAGCGGGGAAACCGCATGGTTCATCCTCAGTTTGAGCAACAGACTTTTTTCAGTCTCGATCCTTTCTTCTATATCGCTGGTGGACAATTCTCTTATTTCTGATATCTTCATGAACAGTAAGTTTGTCGGTATATATTAGCTTGCTTTTTCTTCAAAATCACGCCTGACGATGAATTTGGTGGTTATAGGGAGTTTCTGTGCTGCCAGCCTGAGGGCTTCCTGTGCAACTTCAACGGGAACTCCTTCCGCCTCAATTATAATCCGTCCGGGGGTTACCGGTGCCACAAAAGCTTCGGGTGCGCCTTTACCTTTACCCATACGTACTTCGGCCGGTTTTTTGGTAATCGGTTTGTCAGGAAAAATCCTAATCCATATCTGACCTTCTCTTTTCATATGACGTGTAGCAGCCTGCCTTGCAGCTTCTATCTGCCGCCCGGTGATCCAGGATTCCTGAAGTGCCTTGATGCCGAATGATCCAAAGGCAAGCTGGTTTCCTCTCTGGGCATTTCCCTTCATTTTACCCTTTTGCTGCCTTCTGAACTTTGTTTTTTTTGGCTGTAACATTATAACTAATATCTTAATGTATCTGTTAGACTATTTTTTTCTCCTTTTAAAGCTTCCGCGTTCTTTTGGCTTTTCGCCGCCGGGTGCTGCCGCCTCAAGATTTGGCGAAAGATCCCTTTTACCGTAAACTTCGCCTTTACAAATCCATACTTTTACCCCGATAAGTCCGACCTTGGTTAAAGCTTCGGCAAGCGCATAATCAATATTTGCCCTTAATGTATGCAGCGGGGTGCGTCCTTCCTTGTACATTTCCGACCTGGCCATTTCAGCACCGCCAAGCCTTCCGTTTAT
>PWPZ01000183.1 GCA_003556985.1 Bacteroidota bacterium | reverse complement strand
TAGCCTGGATCCACCTTATAACCTCCTGATTGGCAAAGCCGTGCAGCGGGCCAGCCAATCCGGTCATTGCAGCTGCAAAAGAGTAATAAGGATTGCTGAGTGCAGAACCAACAAGATGATTTGCATGGGCAGAAACATTTCCGCCTTCATGATCGGCATGCAGGAACATATAAAGCCTTAGCAAACGGTAAACTTCAGTTTTGTCATACCCCATCATATGGGCAAGATTCGCCGACCAGTCGAGCGACGGATCGGGATCGATCTGCTGGTTATTGTGATACATCCTGCGATAGATGTAGGCGGCTATCCGGGGGAGCCTTGCGATCAGATCCATAATATCCTCGTAGGTGGTATCCCAGTAGTCTCTTTTGGCGGCACCATCCATATAGGCTGCAAAAAATTTAGACTCGGATGCCATTGACAGGATGGCGGTGGAGAATTGAGCCATGGGGCGGGCATCGGTGGGCAGGGCGTCAATGACATTGAACACATAATCGGGTATTTCTGAGCGCCTGGACCATTCCTTGCTGAGAAAGGCAACGTCCTGGTCGGATGGCAGTTCTCCGGTAAGCATAAGGTAAAAAAGGCCTTCCGGAAGTGGTTCACCCTTAGGCTGGGCTTTGGGCAGTTTTTCACGCAATTCGGGAATGGTCCAGCCCCTGAAGCGGATTCCTTCTTCGGGATCAAGCTTGGAAGTATCGGTTAACAGGCTCACCGTGCCCTTAATTCCGCTCAGCACACTGCCTATTGTGACTTTCCCGATTTCTTTTTCACTGTGTTCGGTTGCCAGCTTTTTAAAATCGGCAACTCTGGGAAGCGCTATTTCTACAAATTTCTTTTTTAAAGGATCCATATTCGTGCTTTACATGATTTATGTCATAAAGCTAAGAAAATTTGCGATATATTCAAATTGATTTCATGCCGTTAAAACGAAAAAAGGGGATAAATCCCCTTTTTTAAACACTTTTTAAACCCGCCGATCTACTTTTTGTAAAATTTAAAACTCTTTCCAGGGTATTTCGCCAGATCTCCAAGCGACTCCTCGATCCTGAGCAGCTGGTTATATTTGGCAATCCTGTCGGAACGGGAAGCCGATCCGGTTTTAATCTGGCCTGTGTTGAGAGCAACAGCAAGATCGGCAATAAAATGATCTTCAGTTTCTCCCGACCTGTGGGAAATAATTGAAGTCATATTATTCCGGGTAGCCAGCTGAACCGCGTTGATGGTTTCAGTCAGCGTACCTATCTGGTTCACCTTAATAAGTATTGAATTGGCCGAACTTTCATCAATACCTCTCTGCAACCTCTTCACATTGGTCACAAACAGGTCGTCACCAACCAGCTGAACCCTGTCGCCTATTCTTTCGTGCAGTAGTTTCCATCCTTCCCAGTCATCTTCATCGAAGCCATCTTCAATCGATACTATAGGGTACTTGTCAACCCACTTCTGCCAGAACTCAGCAAGCTGGGCACTGGTAAATGTTTCACCTGTCGATTCAAACTCATAGACTTTTTTCTCCTTGTTGTAAAATTCCGATGCTGCCGCATCAAGGGCAATCAAAATGTCATCACCGGGCTTGTATCCGGCCTGTTCCACAGCCTTCAAAACGACTTCTATAGCTTCATCATTGGAGCCAAGGTTGGGTGCAAAGCCACCTTCATCTCCAACATTCGTGGAATGGCCGCTTTTTTTAAGAACTGATTTCAGGTTATGGAATATTTCCGCACCCATGCGGAGAGCTTCCGAAAACGAAGAGGCTCCAACGGGCATAATCATGAATTCCTGGATATCTATTTTGTTGTCGGCATGCGACCCACCATTCAGGATGTTCATCATTGGAACGGGAAGGGTGTTGGCATTTACTCCACCTATATAGCGGAACAGTTCCTGTCCGGTTGCGTCTGCAGCAGCGCGGGCAACAGCAAGTGAGACGCCAAGAATTGCGTTTGCACCCAGTTTTCCTTTATTTTCAGTTCCATCAAGCTGCATCATGGCTAAATCAATACCATTCTGATCCTGTACGTCAAAACCGGTTATCTCATCGTTAATAATTGTGTTCACATTTTTAACAGCCTGCAAAACACCCTTTCCGAGATAGGAATTCTTATCGCCGTCACGCAGTTCAACGGCTTCATGTACTCCTGTCGAAGCACCTGATGGTACGGCGGCGCGGCCATGAAATCCGCTTTCGGTTATAACTTCCACCTCGATGGTAGGATTCCCTCGGGAATCAAGAATTTGTCTTGCATGTATCCGGGCAATTTGTCCCATAGTTTTAAATTTTAAAAGTAAAAAATATAATTATTCCTTATCCTTTCCCCCGGGTTTCTCCTCTGCCTTGTCATCTGCTGACGGTTCTTCCTTTTTCTCTTTCCCGGCGGCAGGCTCCTCAGGCTTTTTCTCTACCGGCGGTTCATCCTTTGGCTCTTTTTCAACCGGTTTCTCTTCTTTCTTCGCTTCGGCAGCCGGTTCTTCCTTTGGCTCTTTTTCAACCGGTTTCTCTTCTTTCTTCGCTTCGGCAGCCGGTTCTTCCTTTTTCACCCCCTCTTCGGAAGTACCTTTAACCGGCCGGGATTTTTCTTCGGCAGGAGTTACCTTTTCGCCACCGGATGTGCTGCCCTGATCTTCCGTACCGGTTCCGGTTTCGGCCGACTGTTTCTGATCCTGCATTGCAGCAGGTGTTTCAGCGGACTGTTCCGATTTCTTTCCGCGTCCCCTGCGCCTGCGTTTTGTGGCGGGTTTTGCTTCTTTTCCGGCAGCAAGCATATTTTCATTATAGTCGACCAGTTCAATAAAGCACATATCGGCATTATCGCCAAGCCTGGAACCGGTTTTAAGTATCCTGGTATAGCCTCCGGGCCGGTCGGCAATTTTCGTCGATACTTCACGGAATAATTCGGATACCGCTGACTTATCCTTAAGGTGACTGAAAACCATCCTCCTTGAATGAGTGGAGTCGGTTTTTGACCGGGTAATCAGAGGCTCTATATAAATCCTTAATGCCTTGGCTTTTGCAACCGTAGTTGATATACGTTTGTGTAATATCAGAGAAGATGCCATATTGGCAAGCATTGCTTTCCTGTGCGAACTTGTCCTCCCCAGATGATTTAACTTCTTTCTGTGTCTCATTTCTATTATTCCTTGTCTAATTTATACTTCGATATATCCATTCCAAAGCTGAGGTTCAGTGATTCCAGCAATTCGTCAAGTTCGGTAAGAGATTTTTTACCAAAATTCCTGAATTTGAGAAGATCGTTCTTATTGAATTTCACAAGGTCACCCAGAGTTTCAACCTCGGCGGCCTTCAGGCAGTTCAATGCCCTCACGGAAAGGTCAAGATCTACCAGCCGTGACTTGAGCAGCTGCCTCATATGCAATATCTCCTCATCAAATTCTTCATGGGCAAATTTTTCATCCGTTTCCAGGGTGATCTTTTCATCGGAAAAGAGCATAAGATGGTATATCAGAATTTTGGCGGATTCCTTGAGTGCCTCCTTGGGATGTACGGATCCGTCAGTCTGGATTTCAAAGATCAGTTTTTCATAGTCAGTTCTTTGTTCCACCCGGTAATCTTCTACCTGATACTTCACATTCTTTATCGGGGTAAATATCGAATCCATTGCAATAACGCCGAATTCTTCCTCGGAGGGTTTGTTTTCCTCGGAAGGCACATATCCACGTCCCTTGGTAAAGGTGATATCCATCTGCAGTTTGGTATCGGGTTCCATACGGCAAATCAGGTGATCGGGATTCAATATGGTGAACCCGCTTAGAAACCTTGAAAGGTCACCGGCTTTGAACTCCTCCTGTCCGCTAATTGATACTGAAATACGTTCCCCCTCGCTTTCCTCAACCTGTCGTTTAAACCTTACTTGCTTGAGATTCAGAATTATTTCGGTTACATCTTCAATAACCCCCGGTATAGTTGAAAACTCATGATCAACGCCGGCTATCTTGATGGTGGTGATAGCAAACCCTTCAAGTGACGAAAGAAGCACGCGCCTGAGAGAATTGCCAATGGTAATGCCGTATCCCGGTTCAAGGGGGCGGAACTCGAATTTCCCGTAGGTATCGGTCGATTCGAGCATTATAACTTGTTCTGGTTTTTGAAATGCTAATATTGCCATGACCTTATTATTTTGAATACAATTCAACAATCAATTGTTCCTTTATGTTTTCCGGAATTTCTTCTCTTTCGGGCACATTCAAAAACCTTCCGGTCATTTTCCCGGAATCCCATTCAATCCAGGAATATGCATTACGCTTCTTTCCGGAGAGTGATTCGATTATGGCTTCGAGCGACTTGGATTTTTCCCGTACACCGACAAAATCGCCGGCTTTAACTGTATAGGAGGGAATATTCACCACTTTACCGTTTACTGTAATATGCCGGTGTGAAACAAACTGTCGTGCAGCGGCACGGGTAGGTGCTATGCCCATGCGGAATACCACATTGTCAAGTCGCGATTCCAGCAGCTGGAGTAACGCTTCCCCGGTAATCCCCTTCGCACGGGAGGCTTTTTTGAAAAGATTCAGGAACTGACGTTCCAGAACACCATATGTGTATTTTGCTTTTTGCTTCTCCTGCAGCTGTACACCGTATTCAGAAGTCTTTTTTCTTCTGCGCATGTTACCATGCATACCCGGCGGGTAATTTTTCTTCTCAAGCACCTTGTCGGGTCCGAATAACGGTTCTCCGAACTTTCTGGATATTTTTGTTCTTGGTCCTGTATATCTTGCCATTTCAATAAATATGTTATATGTATTATTGTCTCGTAAATTGATTATACACGTCGACGTTTGGGAGGTCGGCAGCCGTTATGGGGCATTGGAGTTACATCTACTATCTCGGAGACTTCAATTCCTGAGGTATGGATGGTCCTGATGGCCGATTCACGACCGGAGCCGGGTCCCTTTACAAATACCTTGACCTTTCTCAAGCCAAGATCGTGGGCCTTTTTTGCACAGTCGGCCGCTGAAACCTGGGCGGCGTAAGGAGTGTTTTTCTTGGAACCGCGGAAGCCG
>PWPZ01000209.1 GCA_003556985.1 Bacteroidota bacterium | reverse complement strand
TTGAACTCCCACTACGATTCTTTTTCTTTCGCACAAACATGCTCTAAATATACCACGGGACACCCATATTTCAAAGAACAAATACATATCTAAAAGTAAATCAAATTGTTATGATTTTTGGAAAAATTTCATCCGGAAAACAGGAAAAACAATCTTGTTGAAAAGCTTCAGGCATTGCTGTAACCTTCGACTGGTGGCAAAACTCTTTTAAAGGAGACTTGCCGGTTCTGGTAGAAGTGAGAGAATCCGGGCAGAACAGAGAGCATCAGGAAAGGGGAGGGCGGCAAGAAAATGCCGGTCGGGATTGACCGGCAGATATGCACCGCGTGAACGGTTATTTGCACCCAGGTTGTAATCCGGCCCGACAGTGAACATCGCGGACCGGGAATTCCCGGCAGTATTGCACCTTTCCAACTAAATGGTCATGATGTCTTCCTCTTTTTTCTGCAGCACCTCATCAATTTTTTTGGAATAGGAGTCGGTTAGATCCTGTATATCCTGCTCAGCCCTTTTGGCAGTGTCTTCAGGCAGTCCGTCTTTTTGCATCTTTTTGACCTCCTCCTTGGCATCCCTGCGGGCATTACGAATGCTTACCCGGGCATTTTCACCCTCCGCTTTCACTTGTTTTACAAGCGTTTTGCGACGTTCCTCAGTAAGAGCGGGAACTGCTATGCGGAGCAGCTCTCCGCTGTTGACGGGGTTAAAGCCGAGATTTGCATGCAGAATGGCCTTTTCAATCGGCTCAAGCATACCTTTTTCCCAGGGTTGCACTATAATTGTTCGCGGGTCGGGCGTATTAACGTTCGCAACCTGGTTGAGGGGTGTCCGGGCACCGTAATAATCGACGGTTAAGCCATCAAGCATATGCGGACTGGCTTTTCCGGCCCGTAGTTTAGAGAGTTCATCTTGAAGATGATTGACGGCTTTTTCCATCTTCTCTTCAACAATGTCTAGTATTAATTGAACATCTTCATCCATGACCGTATTCTTAGAATTGAGTATACGGGTATAAATATATTCAATTTTTTACGAAAGTACCAATCCTTTCCCCTAAAATAATTCTTTTAAGGTTGCCGGTCTCATTTATATCAAAAACAAGCATGTTAAGGTTGTTCTCACGGCATATTGTAAAAGCAGTGAGATCCATAATTTTAAGGCCTTTATTGTAAGCCTCATCAAAACTTATCTCATCAAATTTAACCGCATCGGGATCTTTTTCGGGATCGGCGGTATATATGCCATCAACACGGGTTCCCTTGATAAGCAGATCGGCCTCCATTTCAACGGCTCGAAGGGCTGCGGCAGTGTCTGTGGTAAAAAACGGGTTCCCTGTGCCTGCCGCAAATATAACTACCTCGCCTTTCTCAAACGATTCTTTAACCAGCTGTTTGCTGTATCCCTGGCCCACAGGCTCCATCCGGATTGCGGTAAGTAGTCTGCACTTAACTCCGAGGCTTTCCAGGGCCGACTGCATAGCCAGTCCGTTAATAACCGTGGCCATCATTCCCATATAATCGCCCTTGATGCGATCAAAACCCTTATCGACACCTTTTAGTCCGCGGAAAATATTCCCACCGCCAATAACCAGTCCGATATTCACTCCCAGAAGTGAAACAGATTTGACCTCTTCGGCATACTTCATAAGGGCATCGGGTTCTATTCCGTGCTGACCACCTCCCATGAGTGATTCACCGCTGAGCTTTACAAGTACTTTATTATATTTTGCCATGTCAATCTTTAGTATTGTGTGAATCGGGAACAAAAATATTCAGACCCCCTGTCTGGCCATACCATACCAGAAAAAATGTCGATCTTTAGTATTGTATGAATCGGGAATAAAAAGAAAAGAGAGCTTAACGCTCTCTTTTCTTTTATTACTATTTGTTTAAAGTATGCCTCACAAAACCTGTTACCGTGAGCTCCTTATCAGCCTCCTTCAGGTACTCACCTACCGTCTTTTTGGGGTCCTTTGTAAAACTCTGGTTCAGGAGTGTATTTTCCTGGTAGAATTTATTCAGTTTACCCATGGCGATCTTCTCCTGAATTGCTTCAGGTTTTCCTTCCATCCGGGCCTGCTCCTTGCCAATTTCAATCTCCTTGTCAATTATTGACTGAGGAATATCCTCCTTGTTAACTGCAACCGGATTCATTGCGGCAATCTGCATGGCTACATCTCTTCCTATTTGCAAATCGGCCTTTTTGTTCAGTCCTGCAAGGGTGGCAAGCTTATTTCCGGGATGAATATAAGGAACAACCTGAGATGCCTCAATCTTTGCAAAATAAGAGATCTCTATCTTCTCGCCAATTATACCAACCTGCTCCATTATTTTATCAGACACTTTGGCGCCGTCCATTTCCAACTCTCTCAGTTCTTCAAGGCTGGCGGGATTCTTTTCAAGAGCCAGATCAAGTATAGCTTTGGCAAACTCGACGAAGCTTTCATTTTTAGCAACAAAATCAGTTTCGCTGTTTAAAACAATAAGTACCCCTCTTGTTGAATCTTCCGTGACATTAGCCAGAACAACGCCCTCAGAGGCTTCTCTTTCAGCGCGTTTATTTGCAACGGCCTGGCCTTTTTTCCTGATATATTCTATAGCCTTGTCAAAATCGCCCCCAGTCTCGGCAAGGGCTTTTTTGCAATCCATCATACCGGCACCGGTAATGTCTCTTAGTTTTTTTACATCTGCTGCGCTAATATCAGCCATGATCTTATATAATTTGATTAATAATGTATTACAAAAGTTAACGAGTAATATAAATGATATTGTTGAGCCCGATCATTTTCCGTTTCCGGTTTCTGTTCCGGTAATGAAAAATTTGATGATTAGTGGTAAAAAGTTGCCGTTATTTGTTGGAATCCGGTTCCTTATCGGTCTTTGCAGGGCTCTCCTTTTCAGCTTTGGCCCCACTCTCTTTCTCACCTTTTGCGGGCTCCTTTTTTTCTTCCCTTTCCGAAGCTTCCTGGCTTACCTTGCCGGCCTTCCTGCGGGGACGGGTAGGCTTTCTTTCCTGATCCTCACCTTTTCCGGCAGAACTGTCCTTTTCCTCAGTTGCCTGTTTCCTGATCCGGGCTCGTTTTGGTTCTTCCTTATCCTTTTTTTCACCTTTTTTCTCCTTTGAAGGCTCCTGCTCTTTTTCAACTTTTCTCTCGCTCAGGCCTTCCTGAATAGCCTTGGCCATAATGTCAATGATCAGAGCTATTGATTTGGAAGCATCATCATTTGCAGGTATAGGGAAATCAACAGTGTTAGGATCGGAGTTTGTATCAACAATTGCAAATACAGGTATATTCAGCCTTTTAGCCTCGCTTACGGCAATATATTCTTTCATTACATCGACAACGAACAAAGCGGCAGGCAAACGGCTGAGATCGGCTATACTGCCGAAGTTCTTCTCAATCTTGGCCCTCTGACGCATCACCTGTAACCTTTCCCGCTTTGCAAGATTGTTCAAAGTGTCCTCCTGCTCCATCTTATCAATTACAGACATTTTTTTGACCGACTTCCTTATGGTGGGGAAGTTGGTTAGCATACCACCCGGCCAGCGCTCGGTAACATAAGGCATATTGATACTGGTAATCTTCTCATCAACAATATCCTTAGCCTGTTTCTTGGTGGCAACAAATAAGATTTTTCGCCCCGATTTGGCAATCTGCTTTATAGCATTTGCGGCTTCGTCGATTTTAACTATGGTCTTGTGAAGGTCAATAATATGAATACCATTACGCTCCATAAAAATATAGGGAGCCATGGCAGGATTCCATTTTCTTTTCAGGTGTCCAAAATGTACTCCGGCATCCAGTAATTCATCGAAATTAGTTCTTGGCATTGATTGTTTAAATTAAGTTTACATTCTTATTTTATCAACCTGCGGGTAGTCCCTTATCGTAACAGGAAGTCCTGCAAGTTTAGATACTAAACTAAATATAAGGCTTAGCGCTTGCTAAACTGGAATTTCTTTCTTGCTTTGGGCTGTCCCGGCTTCTTTCTTTCTACTTCGCGGGGATCACGAGTCAGGAATCCGTTTGATTTCAAAGGGGGTTTATTGGCGGCATCAAGCTTAACAAGTGCGCGGGCAATTCCAAGGCGCAGCGCCTCAGACTGGCCTTTTACTCCACCACCGTCAAGCCTTACCTGTATGTCAAATTTTCCCCTGGCTTCCAGCAGATTCAATGGTTGTTCTACAACATAGCGTAACTGCGGATTCGGAAAATATTCCTCCAGTTCACGTTTGTTGATGGTTATATTGCCTTTTCCGTCGCTCAGAATTACTCTTGCTACTGCGGCTTTTCTCCTGCCTATTGCGTTAATGACTTCCATATCTGATATTACTTGATTGAACTAAAGTTAACTGCTTCGGGTTTCTGCGCTTCATGCGGATGTTCACTGCCGTCATAAACAAATAAATGCCTGAACATTTCACTGCCAAGCCTGTTCTTAGGCAGCATCCCCTTTACCGCTTTTTCAATAACTGCCTCAGGGCGCTTTGCCTGAAGCCTTGAAAAGGAAACTTTGCGCTGGCCTCCGGGATATCCGGTGTGATGTATATAGTATTTCTGATCCTTTTTATTTCCGGTAAGCTTTATTTTATCGGCATTGATAACGACTACATAATCTCCGCAATCTACATGGGGGGTGTAATCCGGCTTGTGCTTGCCCCTTAGCATAAAGGCAACCACCGAAGCAAGACGTCCCAGGACCTGATCTGTGGCATCAACGAGAACCCAATTTTTACTTACCGTGGCCTTATTGGCCGAAACTGTTTTGAAGCTTAATGTATCCACTATAATGGCTATTTTGATTATTATCCGTGTATTTAAATCTTACTGTATTCTGAAATGGTCTGCAAAAATACAATTATTTTTATTTAATCAATAACATTGTCTGCAATTTTTTAAATAATTCTCCCTGATGATAATAGGCCGGTAAAAGACTGGTTTAAACAAAAATTCACCTTTATCGATTTAAACTGCACAAAGACGCCAGACCCCCAAGCAATTTAATTCCTTTTTGCAATAATTTATCAGG
>PWPZ01000124.1 GCA_003556985.1 Bacteroidota bacterium | reverse complement strand
CCAGACACGGGTGTAGCTCAATTGGTAGAGTAGCGGTCTCCAAAACCGTTGGCTGGGAGTTCGAGTCTCTCCACCCGTGCAAATTATTGAAACATGAGAATCAAAACCTATTTACAGGAATCGTATAACGAACTTATTCATAAGGTATCATGGCCTACAACAGCTGAACTACAAAATTCCGCAGTGGTTGTGATGATCGCTTCTTTTATAATAGCGATGATAATTTTCGGAATGGATACTGTCTTCGAAAATCTGATGGAGACAATCTACAGCATATTATATTAATTCCTGAACTGCAATGACTGAGAACATAAAAAAGTGGTACGTACTCAGGGCTATCGGGGGAAAAGAAAAAAAGGTCAAGGAGTATATCGAAAGTGAGATAAACCGGTTAAACCTTCAGGATCATATTTCACAGGTACTTATTCCAACCGAGAAAGTCTATAAGATAAGAAGCGGGAAAAAGATCAGCAAAGAACGCAATTTTTTCCCCGGATATGTACTTATTGAGGCAGCTTTAACAGGAGAGATACCTCATATATTGCAAAATATTCCAAATGTTATTGGTTTTCTCGGAGGAAAGGGAGATGAACCTGTGCCCCTTCGTCAGTCGGAGGTAAACCGTATACTTGGAAAGGTTGATGAACTTGCAGCAAGTGAGGAAGAGATCAATATACCTTTCTTTGTAGGTGAGACAGTTAAGGTGATCGATGGTCCCTTTAACAGTTTTTCCGGCATAATTGAAGAGGTTAATGAAGAAAAGAAAAAGCTCAAGGTCATGGTGAAAATTTTTGGCCGGAAAACTCCACTTGAGCTTAGCTTTATGCAGGTTGAAAAAGAATAACTGCTGCCTGCAGAGAAAAATAACTGCTTAATGCAGAGAAGAAAAACTGCTTAGTGCAGTTTATTAACGAGCTGTTACGCATCCTTCAAATATTTACGACGGTTACTAATCGCTTCCAAATTTTAACCGTTACTTAAAAGCAAACAAAGTAGAATTATGGCAAAAGAAGTTGCTGGATTAATTAAATTGCAAATAAAAGGTAGTGCCGCCAATCCTTCTCCTCCTGTCGGACCCGCATTGGGTGCCAAAGGCGTTAACATAATGGAGTTTTGCAAGCAATTCAATGCCAGAACCCAGGCAAGCGCCGGAAAACTGTTACCCGTGATCATTACGGTTTATTCTGACAAATCTTTTGATTTTGTCGTGAAAACACCACCGGTTGCTGTTCAGTTAATGGAGTCATCCAAATTACAAAAAGGCTCGGCTGAGCCTAACAGTATGAAGGTGGCTGCCGTGACCTGGGATCAGGTAAAAAGGATTGCCGAGGATAAGATGCCCGATTTGAACGCTTTCACGGTTGAGTCGGCTATGAAGATGGTGGCAGGCACCGCCAGAAGTATGGGGATAACCGTAAAAGGCACACCCCCTTTTGCTAATTGATAAATCATGCATAAATAATGACTAAACTGACGAAAAACAGAAAAGCAGCTTTGGAAAAGATAGAATCCGGGAGACTTTACGGATTGAAAGAAGCAGCCGATCTGATTAAGGAGGTAACTAACACAAAGTTTGATGCCTCGGTCGACATTGACATACGGCTGGGCGTTGATCCCAGGAAGGCCAACCAGATGGTAAGGGGAGTTGTTACCCTGCCTCATGGAACCGGCAAGGCGATCAGGGTTCTGGTTTTATGTACTCCCGACAAGGAAGAAGAAGCCAAAGAAGCAGGTGCCGATCATGTAGGTCTTGATGAATATGTTGAAAAGATTAAGGGCGGATGGACAGATGTTGATGTGGTCATTACCATGCCCTCTGTCATGGCCAAGGTCGGTCAGCTCGGAAGAATACTCGGACCACGCGGATTAATGCCCAACCCGAAGAGCGGAACCGTAACCATGGATATTGGCAAAGCCGTGAACGAGGTTAAGGCTGGTAAGATTGACTTTAAGGTTGATAAGTTTGGAATAGTTCATACTTCAGTGGGAAAGGTTTCTTTTGAAACTCCGAAGATTGTTGAAAATGCGAACGAGTTTATCCAGACCATTATTAAGCTTAAACCCGCTGCTGCAAAAGGTACTTACGTAAAGAGCATATACCTGTCAAGTACCATGAGCCCGGGTTTGAAGATTGATCCGAAATCAACCGGCTAATGACTACGGGGCAGCCCGTAGGTTCGGGAAGTGCTCACGTGAACGGGTCACACAAATTAACTGTTATTCATTATCTCAAAAACCGGTTAAGGAAAAAAATCACTTTTATGAGTTTCGGCTGATATTACACAGCTTCCTTATGCAGTGACCTGGTAAAATCTTAAAAATAGTTTGATAACTGTAATCTATACAAATGAAACGAGAAGACAAGAATGTGATTATTCAGGAGCTGACTGAAAAGCTGAACAATTACGGTCATTTTTACCTTGCCGATATATCCGATCTGGATGCATCTGAAACAAGCTCTCTGAGGAGGATGTGCTTTGAAAAAAGCATCAAGCTTGTTATGGTAAAAAATACCCTGCTCAGAAAAGCTTTTGAACAATCTGAGAAAAATTTCGAAGATCTTTACGATCTGTTGAAAGATTCCACTTCGGTAATGTTTACTGAGAACGCCAATATTCCCGCAAAACTAATAAAAGAATTCCGTAAAAAACACGACCGGCCGGTACTCAAAGCCGCATTTGTTGAGGAATCCTTTTATTTTGGTGATAACCAGATTGACGTTCTTTCAAAACTTAAATCGCGTGAAGAACTTATAGGAGATATTGTGCTGATGCTGCAATCACCCGCCCAAAATGTTGTTTCAGCTCTTCAATCGGGCGGTGGCAAACTGGCCGGAATTGTTAAAACTTTATCGGAAAAGGAATCGCCAGCTCAGGAATCCTGAGAGGATTTAAAACAGATCACAAAAAAAATTAGAATAAGAACAATCCAAAATTAAATTTTATTAAAAATGGCAGATTTAAAAGCGTTTGCAGAACAATTGGTTAATTTAACTGTAAAAGAAGTAAATGAACTGGCTCAGATCCTGAAGGATGAATATGGTATTGAGCCTGCAGCAGCTGCAGTTGCAGTTGCCGGTCCCGCTGCAGCAGAAGAAGCCGCAGCTGAAGAACAGACCCAGTTTGATGTTATTCTTAACGCACCGGGAGGTGCTAAATTGCAGATCGTTAAGCTGGTTAAGGAATTGACCGGGTTGGGTCTGAAAGAAGCCA
The DNA here is from genome assembly GCA_003556985.1 of Bacteroidota bacterium. Lineage (GTDB taxonomy): Bacteria > Bacteroidota > Bacteroidia > Bacteroidales > PUMT01 > PXAP01. The sequence continues at coordinate 15,212 of PWPZ01000124.1, read as the reverse complement.
AGGAACTTGTTGACAGTGCTCCCAAAGCACTGAAGGAAGGTGTTTCAAAAGAAGAAGCAGAATCGCTCAAATCACAATTAGAAGAAGCAGGAGCAGAAGTTGAACTTAAATAGCGTTAACCTAAGTAATTGGTGTATAAGGGTTTGGGGTCTCCACAAGAGATTCCGGACCTTTTTATTGTCATAATTTAAGGTATTTGATTATTTATCACAAAGCTTTTTGCTATATGTCACTAATAACGGATCATTACAGGATTCCTGAATCCGGATTCAGCTCACCGGAATATTTATTCCAGGCTGTTCACGAATTGAGTTGCAGTTATCAATAAGATAATCCTTTCATGGTCCGTTAACATATTTATAAATAGTTTGCTAACTATAATTTATATAAATGAACGCAACAAACAACGGAAACAACAGGATTAATTTTTCTTCCTCAAAAATCCAGATTGACTATCCTGATTTCCTGGAAATTCAGTTGAAGTCATTTACTGATTTTTTCCAGATGGGTACTTCTCCGGAGGATCGGAAGAATGAAGGATTATTCAAGGTTTTCAATGAAAATTTTCCGATTAGTGATACCAGGAACAATTTTGTCCTGGAATTTATTGATTATTTTATTGACCCTCCCAGGTATACAATTGAAGAGTGTATAGAAAGGGGCTTGTCGCATAGTGTTCCGCTTAAAGCCAAACTTAAGCTTTACTGTACTGACCCTGAGCATGAGGATTTTGATACGGTTATTTCTGATGTGTATCTGGGTACTGTTCCCTATATGACTGACCGTGGTACTTTTGTGATTAACGGGGCTGAGAGGGTTATCGTTTCACAGCTGCACCGTTCGCCCGGAGTTTTCTTTGGTCAAAGCATCCATGCCAACGGCACCAAACTTTATTCGGCCCGAATAATTCCATTTAAGGGATCATGGATAGAATTTGCCACCGACATTAACAATGTAATGTATGCCTATATCGACAGGAAAAAGAAGCTGCCTGTCACTACGCTTTTACGCGCCATTGGATTTGAGGGAGACAAGGACATACTTGAAATATTTGATCTTGCCGATGAAGTCAAAGTTTCAAAAACGGCTCTTAAAAAACATATAGGCCGGAAACTTGCCGCCCGTGTCCTTAAAACATGGATCGAGGATTTTGTTGACGAAGATACCGGTGAAGTTGTTTCCATAGAACGTAACGAGGTTGTTATTGACCGGGAAACAGTTCTTGAAAATGAACATGTTGACGAGATCATAGATTCGGGATCCCAGACTATACTGTTGCATAAGGAAGATCAGAATCTTGCCGATTTTGCAATTATATACAATACCCTTCAAAAGGATCCGTGTAATTCTGAAAAAGAGGCGGTTCTTCATATTTACCGGCAGTTGAGGAATTCCGAGCCTCCCGACGAAACAACCGCACGCGATGTTATAGATAAGCTTTTTTTCTCGGATAAACGCTATGACCTTGGTGATGTAGGCAGGTACCGGATAAACAAGAAGCTCGGACTTGATACCGATATCGATACTAAAGTCCTTACCAGGGAGGATATAATAAATATCATCAAGTATCTAATTGAACTGATTAACTCCAAGACCGACGTTGATGATATTGACCATCTCAGTAACCGGCGTGTAAGAACGGTAGGAGAGCAGATGGCCAATCAGTTCGGGGTCGGATTGGCCCGGATGGCTCGGACCATCAGGGAAAGAATGAACGTAAGGGATAATGAGGTCTTTACACCGATCGACCTGATCAATTCAAAAACCCTGTCGTCGGTCATTAATTCGTTTTTTGGCACCAACCAGCTTTCCCAATTCATGGACCAGACAAATCCGCTGGCTGAAATGACCCATAAACGTCGTATGTCAGCTCTGGGACCGGGGGGACTTTCACGGGAAAGGGCCGGTTTTGAAGTGAGGGATGTTCATTATACCCATTATGGAAGGCTTTGCCCGATTGAAACACCAGAAGGTCCTAATATCGGACTTATTTCTTCCTTGTGTGTTTATGCAAAAATCAATGATCTGGGATTTATTGAAACTCCCTACAGGAAAGTTACTAACGGAAAGGTTAACCTTGATGCGAATGAAATCATTTATCTGAGTGCGGAGGAGGAAGAGGCTAAAACAATTGCCCAGGCCAACGCCCTTCTGAAAGAAGATGGTACATTTTTGAATCCAAGGGTAAAGGCAAGATTTAATGGTGATTTTCCTCTTGCCGAATGGGATCGGGTCGAACTTATGGATGTGGCTCCCAACCAGATCGCGTCAATTGCTGCCTCACTTATCCCCTTTCTGGAGCATGATGATGCCAACAGGGCGTTGATGGGTTCAAACATGATGAGACAGGCCGTACCCTTGTTGCAACCGGAAGCCCCGGTAGTGGGGACCGGACTGGAAGGCAGGGTAGCATCAGATTCACGTGTTCTTGTCGTTGCCGAAGGCGACGGGGTTATTGAATACGTGGATGCCGAAGAGATTCTGGTGAGATACACCCGTAGCGAGCAGGAGCAGTTTATAAGCTTTGATCCTGAAGTAAAAAGATATAAGCTGCCCAAATTCAAGAAAACCAACCAGAATACTGTTCTTACCCTGAAGCCTATTGTTTCAAAGGGAGACAGGATACATAAGGGACAGATACTTACCGAAGGCTATGGTACCGAGGCAGGCGAGGTTGCACTGGGGCGTAATCTTAAGGTTGCTTTTATGCCATGGAAAGGATATAATTTCGAGGATGCCATAGTTATCAGCGACCGGCTGGTCAGGGAGGATTATTTTACTTCCATCCATGTTGATGAATATCTGCTGGAGGTGCGCGATACCAAGAGGGGGATGGAGGAGTTGACGTCAGATATACCCAATGTCAGCGAAGAGGCTACCAGGAACCTTGATGAGAACGGTATTATAAGGATCGGTGCAGAGGTAAATCCCGGAGATATTCTTATAGGAAAAATAACCCCCAAAGGGGAATCTGATCCTTCCCCGGAGGAAAAACTCCTGCGGGCAATTTTCGGCGACAAGGCTGGAGATGTTAAGGATGCCTCCCTGAAGGCTTCTCCTTCGCTTCAGGGTGTTGTAGTCGACAAAAAACTGTTCTCCCGGTCTGTAAAGGACAAGAAGGTCAAGGTATCCGAAAAAACCGTTCTGGCAAAGCTTGACGAAGAATTTTCACGGAAAATGGATGATCTGACCGGCAAGCTTATCGACAAGTTGTTTATACTTGTTAACGGCCGGACTTCACAGGGTGTAAAAAACTATCTGAACGTTGAAGTGGTTCCCAAGGGTGTAAAATTTACCCAGAAACTGTTACAGGAAATTGACTATCTGAACGTCAATCCCAATAAGTGGACAACCGACAAGGAGCGTAACGAAACCGTCAAGCAGCTGATCCGAAACTATCTTTTGAAACATAAAGAGCTTGATGCTGCTTATAAGAGGGAAAAATACAATCTTACAATAGGTGATGAACTTCCTGCAGGCATTGTGCAGATGGCCAAGGTATACATAGCGAAAAAACGGAAGGTCAAAGTCGGCGACAAGATGGCAGGACGCCATGGTAACAAGGGTATTGTTTCCAGGATTGTGAGGGAAGAGGATATGCCTTTCCTTGAAGACGGAACTCCTGTGGATATTGTCCTCAACCCCCTGGGTGTTCCTTCCAGAATGAATCTGGGACAGATCTATGAAACTGTTCTGGGATGGGCAGGCAAGGAACTTGGCGTGAAATTTGCGACTCCTATTTTTGACGGTGCCAAAATAGAGCATATTACCGAATATACTGAGAAGGCGGGTATTCCCAAATTTGGCAAAACCTATCTTTATGACGGTGGCACAGGAGAACGTTTTGATCAACCCGGTACTGTGGGGATCATTTATATGATGAAACTCGGTCATATGGTTGACGATAAAATGCATGCCCGGTCTATTGGGCCCTATTCGCTGATAACCCAGCAGCCGCTGGGCGGTAAGGCCCAATTTGGCGGCCAGCGGTTCGGTGAGATGGAGGTATGGGCACTTGAAGCATTTGGTGCATCCCATATATTACAGGAAATACTCACCATTAAATCGGACGATGTAATCGGAAGAGCCAAGGCATACGAAACTATTGTCAAGGGTGATCCGCTACCCCCGGCCGGTATTCCCGAATCCCTTAATGTGCTGTTGCATGAGTTGAGGGGCCTTGGGCTGAGTATCAACCTGGTTTAAATAATAAATTAATCGCCTGAAATGTTTTATATACAGACGGTTATATGTTTTTGCTTAATACATTAATTTGTCAAATATGTCATTCAGAAGAGATATCAAAGTAAAAAGCAGTTTTACAAAAATCTCTATCGGACTCGCGTCACCTGAAGAGATTCTGGAGCGTTCCAGTGGTGAGGTTCTTAAACCGGAAACAATTAACTACCGGACATACAAGCCCGAAAGAGACGGATTATTCTGTGAAAGGATATTCGGTCCTGTAAAGGATTATGAATGTCACTGCGGTAAATACAAGCGTATCCGGTATAAAGGCATCGTATGCGATCGTTGCGGTGTTGAAGTAACTGAAAAAAAAGTAAGGCGTGAGCGGATGGGGCATATTAATCTGGTTGTGCCGGTGGCTCATATCTGGTACTTCAAGTCCCTGCCCAACAAGATAGGTTATCTGCTTGGTCTTCCCACAAAAAAGCTGGAATCAATTATATACTACGAGCGCTATGTGGTCATAAGTCCCGGTCCGAAAAAGGCTGATGGAATTGAATATCTTGATTTTCTTACAGAAGAGGAATACCTTGATATCATGGAAGCCCTGCCCAAAGAGAACCAGCACCTGGATGATGAAGATCCCAACAAGTTTATTGCCGGAATGGGGGCAGAGGCCCTGCACCTGCTTCTTTCAAGGATCGATCTCGATGAATTATCCTATTCTCTGAGGCACAAAGCCAATACAGAAACTTCACAGCAGAGAAAAAACGAAGCTTTGAAACGTCTGCAGGTTGTGGAGGCATTCCGTGCCTCCAAGGGAATTAACCGGCCGGAATGGATGGTGGTAAAGGTAGTACCTGTCATTCCACCCGAATTAAGGCCTCTTGTTCCCCTTGACGGAGGGCGTTTTGCAACTTCCGACCTGAATGATCTTTATCGCAGGGTTATTATACGTAATAACAGGCTTAAGCGCCTTATAGAAATAAAAGCCCCGGAGGTTATACTCCGTAATGAAAAGAGAATGCTTCAGGAATCGGTCGATTCACTGTTCGATAATTCCAGGAAGGCAAATGCAGTAAAGACAGATGCCAACCGCCCCCTGAAGTCTCTGAGTGACAGCCTTAAAGGGAAGCAGGGACGATTCCGTCAGAATTTGCTCGGTAAGAGGGTCGATTATTCCGCCCGTTCTGTTATAGTGGTAGGACCCGAACTTGAGCTCCATGAATGCGGTATACCGAAAGATATGGCAGCCGAGCTTTACAAGCCTTTTATAATAAGGAAACTAATTGAACGGGGCATTGTAAAGACTGTTAAATCGGCCAAGAAAATAGTTGACCGTAAGGATCCGGTGGTATGGGATATCCTTGAAAACGTCATAAAGGGTCATCCCGTTCTGCTTAACCGCGCACCCACCCTGCACAGGCTGGGTATACAGGCATTTCAGCCCAAAATGATCGAGGGTAAGGCTATTCAGCTTCATCCGCTTGTATGTACTGCCTTTAACGCCGATTTTGACGGCGACCAGATGGCGGTGCATTTGCCCCTTGGTAATGCTGCGATCCTGGAAGCACAATTGCTTATGCTTGCTTCCCACAATATTCTCAATCCTGCCAATGGTGCTCCCATTACCGTACCTTCACAGGATATGGTACTGGGATTGTATTATCTTACCAAAGGGAGGCGAAGCGAACCTTCAAATCCGGTAAAAGGTGAGAATATGGTATTTTATTCTCCCGAGGAAGTGATAATCGCTTACAATGAGAAGGTGGTGGATCTTCATGCTGAGATAAAAGTCCGCGTGACAAATGAAGAGACCGGTGAAAGCTCAATGATCGAAACTACCGCTGGCAGGGTGATATTTAATAAATCGGTTCCTCCGGAGGTTGGTTATATCAATGAATTGCTTACCAAGAAATCTCTCAGGGATATTATCGGACTGGTTCTGAAAAAAGCGGGTATAGCCAAAACCGCCAAATTCCTTGATGAGATAAAGAACCTTGGTTATGACATGGCGTTCCGCGGAGGCCTTTCCTTTAACCTTGATGATGTTATTATTCCCGACCAAAAGAAAGCCCTTATAGATGAGGGTTATTCACAGGTTGAAGAAGTGTTCAGCAACTATAACATGGGATTCATAACGAATAACGAACGTTATAACCAGATAATCGATATCTGGACCCACATCAATGCCAAACTGACCCAGACACTGATGAATCAGATTACACTTGATCAGCAGGGCTTCAACTCGGTATTCATGATGCTTGATTCCGGGGCAAGGGGCTCCAAAGAGCAGATCAGGCAGCTGTCGGGTATGAGGGGATTGATGGCCAAGCCCCAGAAATCGGGCGCCGCAGGATCGGAGATTATTGAGAACCCCATTTTATCAAATTTCAAGGAAGGGCTGTCGGTTCTTGAATACTTTATCTCCACTCACGGTGCAAGGAAAGGGCTTGCCGATACGGCTCTCAAGACAGCCGATGCCGGTTATCTGACAAGAAGGCTTGTAGATGTTTCACAGGATGTGATCATAACCGAGCCCGATTGCGGAACCCTGCGCGGATTACAGGCTACCGCCATTAAAAATCGTGAGGATGTTGTTGAGACCCTGTATGAACGCATTCTTGGCCGTACAACGGTTCACGATGTCTACCATCCATCATCCGGCGAGCAGCTCGTTCCTGCCGGAGAAGAACTGACGGAAGAAATTACCGGCCGGATTGCCGATTCTCCCCTGGAACAGGTAGAGATCAGGTCGGTGCTGACATGTGAATCCAAAAAGGGTGTTTGTGCAAAATGTTACGGACGAAGCCTTGCTACCGGCAAAATGGTACAGATGGGAGAGGCTGTTGGTGTAATCGCTGCCCAATCGATCGGCGAACCGGGAACTCAGCTTACCCTGCGTACGTTCCACGTTGGTGGTACTGCCTCCAATATAGCTGCCGAATCTTCCATAATTGCACGTTATGACGGATTGATCGAGATTGACGAGCTGCGTACGGTTGACAAGGTTGATGAGTTGGGCAACAAGGTTGAGATTGTTATAAGCAGGCTTGCAGAGCTCAGGATTATTGACAAGAATACAAATATCGCCCTGACTTCGCAAAATATTCCTTACGGGGCCAAGCTCTATAAACCGAACGGTTCCGAAGTCAGCAAAGGAGACCTGTTATGTGAGTGGGATCCATACAATGCCGTGATAGTGAGCGAATCAGCAGGTAAGGTAGAGTTTGATGCTCTTATTGAGGGAATCACTTATAAAGAAGAGACAGATGAGCAAACCGGGTTTAAAGAAAAGGTGATAACTGAAACCCGTGACAAGACTAAAAACCCCATGATAAGGATAATGAATGAGGAAGGGGATAGTCTTAAATCATACAACCTTCCGGTTGGTTCTCACGTATCGGTGGCTCCCGACTCGATGGTCAGGGCCGGGGACATTATTGTCAAGATACCGAGAGCAGTTGGTAAATCGGGTGATATTACCGGAGGTCTGCCTCGTGTAACCGAACTTTTTGAGGCCAGAAATCCTTCCAATCCTGCTGTTGTAAGTGAAATTGACGGTGAGGTGCAGTTTGGCAAGATTAAACGGGGTAACCGGGAGATTAGCATTAAGTCGAAAACCGGTGAGGTTAAAAAATATCTTATTCCCCTGGCAAAACAGATTCTGGTTCAGGAAAGTGATTACGTTAAAGCCGGCACATCGTTGTCTGATGGAGCAATTACCCCCGAAGATATACTGTTGATCAAGGGACCCACCAAGGTGCAGGAATATATCGTAAATGAAGTTCAGGAAGTTTATCGCCTGCAGGGAGTAAAGATCAACGATAAGCACTTTGAGGTGATTGTAAGGCAGATGATGAGAAAAGTTTCTATCGATGATCCGGGAGATACCAAATTTCTTGAAAAGCAGATTGTTGATAAATGGGTATTTATGGATGAGAATGACTGGATCTACGGTAAGAAGGTGGTTCTTGATCCCGGAGATTCAGTCACCTTGAAGGCCGGGCAGATTGTAACAGCCCGGAAGCTGCGTGATGAAAATTCAATGCTCAAGAGGAAGGATATGAAACCGATTACCTCCAGGGATGCAATACCTGCTACCTCCAGCCAGGTGCTGCAGGGAATTACCAGGGCTGCCCTGCAGACCAAATCGTTTATCTCGGCAGCATCTTTCCAGGAAACCACAAAAGTGCTTAATGAGGCTGCCATATATGGCAAGGTGGATCATCTTGAAGGACTCAAGGAAAATGTGATCGTCGGGCACCTTATTCCCGCAGGAACCGGCCAGAAGGAGTTTACAAAGCTGGTGGTTGGATCGAAGGAAGAGTATGATGCCCTCGTTGCCAAAAAGGAAAAGGAGCCCCGGGATGTGGGGGTTACCCAGCAGTAGAATTTTAATTATTAACTAAATTGGATAATATGAGTAATCCGGATGAATCCAAAAAGCAAAATCAGATAAATATTGAGTTGAAGGAGGATGTAGCTCAGGGTATATATTCAAACCTGGCAGTAATTACCCACTCCAGTTCAGAATTCGTACTGGATTTTGTCAGGGTAATGCCCGGAATACCCAAAGCTGAGGTTAAATCGAGGGTCATAATCACACCCGAGCATGCCAAGCGGTTATTGCATGCTCTAAGGGAGAATATAGATAAGTTCGAGTCGATTCATGGTCCGATAAAGAAGGTTGACGGCAAGGGTACCGGCATGCCAATGAATTTTGGCGGGCCTTCAGCCCAGGCCTGAACTCTTTATGATCTGAAATACAGCCAGGAATTGCTTCTGGGTCATAATACCAAAAACCCGGCCTTGTGCCGGGTTTTTTGCTTTGTGCCGGGTTCAATACAATTGGTGTACAGCTTTATGGCCTGATATCGCGGACTTTTATAGGCGAAAAGAACTATTGCCGTATCTGCAAAGCGGGTTGCCAGAAGCCTGGTTCAGTTTTTCTTGCTTTTTAATTACATGTAATACAGGCATTAATCTGAACTTGCCCGGTGATTGGTTTGTTTTCTGAACAGACAAACGATTTTTTTCTATATTTGTCACTTATTTTAAAAAAACGGATCGGAATAGGCAATTTTTCCGCTTGAGCGTAAAACTAATTAAATTAAATATTTACTGATGAGAGGATTGAAAATAATTGTACTTGCCAAGCAGGTGCCCGACACCAGAAATGTCGGCAAGGACGCCATGAAGGCCGACGGAACTGTAAACAGGGCTGCCCTGCCGGCCATCTTCAACCCCGAAGATCTGAATGCTCTTGAGCAGGCTCTCAGGCTTAAGGATAAATATCCAGGCACTACCATTACCCTTCTCACCATGGGGCCCGGTCGTGCAGCAGAGATTATCCGTGAAGCAATGTACCGCGGCGCCGACAATGGCTATCTTTTAACTGACAGGAAATTTGCCGGTTCGGATACCCTGGCCACCTCATATGCGCTTTCTCTGGCCATAAAAAAGCTTTCCCCCTTTGACCTGGTAATTACCGGGCGTCAGGCAATTGATGGTGATACTGCCCAGGTGGGGCCACAGGTTGCTGAAAAACTCGATCTTCCCCAGATAACCTATGCTGAAGAGATTATTTCGGTCGGGAAAAAGAAAATAACCGTAAAGCGACGGCTCGAAAGAGGAGTGGAAACTCTTGAAGCCCCCCTTCCCCTTGTAATTACAGTTCACAGCTCGGCACCAGAATGCCGTCCGAGGCATGCCAAATACACGATAAAATATAAACATGCAAGAAGCCTGGGCGAATTACAGGATACCAGTGAAGATTATCTTCAGCTTCAGAAAGACAGGCCTTACCTGCTGATAAATGAATGGAGCGTTACTGATATAGATGCCGATTTGGAGCAGCTCGGATTATCAGGATCGCCAACCAAAGTCAAGAAAATTGAGAATGTGGTTTTCACCAGCCGGGAGACCAGGGTGCTTTCGCCGGCCGATGATGATATTGATAATCTGATGAAAGAACTGATCGAAGGCCATACCATAGGTTAGGGTCCGGCCATACGGTTTTTTCATGCCTCACGGCTACAGATATTTTATTACCCCATTGATGAACTTATTGATAATTTAAATAGAAAAAAGTGGATAACGTTTTTGTTTATTGTGAAATTGAAGAAGGAAAAATTGCCGAAGTCAGCCTTGAGCTCCTGTCAAAGGGACGCTCCCTTGCCACCAGGCAGAACTGCAGTCTGGAGGCGGTAGTAATTGGTTCCGGACTGAAGGATATAGAGAAACAGATCTTCCCGTACGGGGTTGATGTTCTGCATATAGCCGACGACAAACGGCTGTATCCCTATACAACCCTTCCCCATGCCGCCATTGTTAAAGGGCTTTTTGAACAGGAAAAACCCCGGATAGGCCTTTTTGGTGCTACTTCAGTGGGAAGGGATCTGGCACCGCGTATTGCTTCGGCTCTGAAATGCGGGCTTACTGCCGATTGTACCGAGCTGGAAATAGGTAACCATACCGAAATCAAGACCAAAAAAGAATTCAGGGACCTTCTTTATCAGATCAGACCTGCCTTTGGAGGTAATATTATAGCTACCATAATAAATCCCGAAACCCGTCCTCAACTGGCTACCGTGAGGGAAGGGGTGATGAAAAATGAAATCCATTCAACCGGGCACAAGGGCGATATTAAAGAAATTGATTACCAGAAATGGCTGAGTGATGATGATTTTGTTATTAAAGTAATCGAAAGGCATATTGAAAAAAGTAAAGTAAACATAAAAAATGCGGGAATAATTGTTGCCGGCGGTTATGGCGTCGGTTCCAAAGAGAATTTCAAACTCCTTTACGAACTTGCCGGGGTGCTGGGGGGTGAAGTTGCCGGATCGAGGGCTGCAGTGGATGGCGGGTTTGTTGAGCATGAGCGGCAGGTAGGGCAAACCGGCGTGACCGTCCGTCCGAAGCTTTATATTGCCTGCGGAATATCGGGCCAGATACAGCACCGTGCAGGCATGGACCAGTCGGTTATCATTATATCCATCAATAACGATCCGGGGGCCCCCATCAATCAGATAGCCGATTATACAATCGTCGGCGACCTTACCGAAATCATACCCAAAATGATCAAATATTATCAAAAGAATACTAAATAATGGCAAACTATTATACTGACAATAAGGATATAAAATTTCATCTCGGGCACCCCCTGATGAAAAAAATAGTACAGCTTAAAGAGCGTGGTTTCGACGATAAGGATAGCTATGACTATGCTTTTCTGGATTTTGAAGATGCAATGGACAGTTATGACAAGATCCTTGAAATAGTTGGCGATATATGCGGGAACGTTATCGCTCCCAATGCCGAATCGGTCGATGCCGAAGGGCCCAGGCTGGAAAACAATGAGGTAAAGTATGCAAGAGGAACACAGGAAAATCACGAAGCGCTTACAAGGTCAGGTCTTATCGGAATGTCGCTTCCCAGGAAATACGGTGGATTGAATTTTCCTATGGTGCCCTATGTGATGGCAGCCGAGATAGTTTCCAGGGCCGATGCCGGGTTTGCCAATATATGGGGGTTGCAGGACTGCGCCGAAACATTGCATGAATTCGGTTCGGAAGAGATAAAGGATGAGTTTCTTCCCCGTTTTAACAAAGGAGCCACCGCGGCAATGGACCTAACGGAACCGGATGCCGGATCCGACCTGCAGGCCGTGCAGCTTAAAGCTGCCTGGGATGAAAAGCGGAATGTTTGGCTGCTTAACGGTGTTAAGCGGTTCATAACAAACGGTGATGCCAATATTTCCCTGGTACTGGCCCGTTCTGAGGAAGGTACTGCTGATGGCAGGGGGTTGTCTCTTTTTGTGTACGACAGGAAAGACAAGGGTCTTACCATAAGAAGAATTGAAAACAAGCTGGGTATAAAAGGTTCGCCGACCTGTGAGCTGGTATTCCGTGATGCTCCTGCGAAACTTGTAGGCAGCAGGAAGTTCGGACTTATCAAATATGTGATGTCGCTTATGAACAGTGCCCGGCTGGGAGTGGCTGCACAATCGGTCGGCATTTCGGAAGCAGCATACCGGGAAGCTCTGAAATATGCGGAAGAGCGTGCCCAGTTCGGCAGGCCCGTGATTTACTTCCCCGCCATATATGAAATGCTCAGAAATATGGAAGTGAAGATAAAGGCACAACGTACGCTGTTATATGAAACCGCCCGGTTCGTTGATATTTATAAGAATTATAATTCCATTTCCGAAGAGCGGAAACTGGAAGCGGAAGAACGCAGTGAACAGAAAAAATACCAGCGGCTGGCCGATGTTTTTACTCCATTGCTTAAGCTCATTTCAAGCGAGTACTGCAATCAGATTGCCTATGATGCCCTCCAGGTACATGGCGGTGCAGGCTTCATGAAGGATTTTCCTGTAGAGCGTATATACAGGGATGCCAGGATAACCTCGATATATGAGGGAACATCCCAGCTGCAGGTTGTGGCGGCTATTCGCGGCGTAACTTCGGGAACCTATCTGAACCATATCAGAGATACCTGTGAAAAGGAATCTGTCGGACCCGAGCTGGAGTACCTTAAAACCAGGCTGGTAACTATGACCGACGAGTACGAAAAATGTGTGGAACGGGTTATAGGAGAGGAAGACAGCGAATTCCTGGATTTTCATGCAAGGAGGCTTGTTGAAATGGCCGGTAACATCATTATGGGTTATCTTCTGCTTAAAGATACCAGGAGAGACGGATCCTATCTTAATATAGCGTCAATATTTATAAATACTTCCAGGGCCCATAACCGTGAGAAAGCCGATTATATTATTGAATTTGACATAAAGGAACTGGGCTCCTTCAAGTACAATCCCGATAAGTAATAACCTTTTATACGGGTTTTCAGGCTATGATCCCGGAGCCGGCGGGAGCCGTTCCGGGATTATTTCTTATTTTTGGGGTGGTATTATTTCTAAACTCAAACTGCATGGCTGGACATTCTGCTGAAAAGCTGGCAATTATAGGTGCCGGAAATGTGGCAACCTACATGGCATCTGTACTTTTCAAAGCCGGATATCAAATAAATATTGTTTACAGCCGTACCCTTTCAAAAGCGCGCAGGCTGGCCCGGAAAGTAAACGCCCGGTATACATGTGATATAGAAGAAGTAGATTCTGACACCGGTATCTGGATATTTGCCCTTACCGATCAGTCCGTTATTGAGATGGCAGGTAAAATCGGCTTTAAGAAAAGCTTTTTGATTCATACTGCCGGTAGCCTGCCTCTGGATATTTTTGCAGGTCATGCTGATAACTACGGTGTTTTGTATCCCTTACAAACCATTTCCGGACTGCAACCTCCCGTTAACAAAGATATGCCCCTCTGCATAGAGTCAAACAGCCGGAGGGGACTTGCAAGGCTTGAGCTTTTGGCAAAATCAATCAGTCCGGTCGTTTATGAGGTCAGTTCCGAAAAGCGAATGCTGCTTCATCTTGCTGCAGTATTTGCCTGTAATTTCACCAATCATATGTATGCCCTGGCCGAAGAGATAGCAGAAAGAGCGGCACTCCCTTTTGAAATGTACCATGCGCTTATCATGGAGACTACCCAGAAAGCCCTTGGTTCGGGTCCCTCGAAATCCCAAACCGGTCCGGCTGCAAGGAATGATAAGATAATTATTCAAAAGCATCTGGATTTGCTGTCTTTCTCTCCCCGTGCGGAAGCTATTTATGATATGCTTTCCAGGAGCATTATGATGAAAGAACAGAAAACGGTTAAGAGTAATAACAAAATTAAATACAAAGAAATGGGATTTTTCAAAGAGGAATTAAAAAAAGTCAAGGCATTTGCCTTTGATGTTGACGGGGTATTTTCAGACGGTATACTGCTGATGGATCCCGAAGGTGAGCTGATCCGCAGCATGAATATCAAAGACGGCTTTGCCCTGCAGCTTGCTGCCCGTAAGGGATACCCCATTGCCATCATTACCGGCGGAAATTCTCAATCAGTAAAGAAAAGATTCAATATTCTGGGAATTACCGATGTTTATCTGAAATCTTCAAGCAAGCTCGATGATTTTACCCGTTTTTGCGATAAGCACAACCTGGAACCAGGGGATATCCTTTATATGGGTGATGACCTGCCCGATTATCCCGTAATGCAGAAGGCCGGATTTCCTACCTGTCCGAACGATGCCGTTCCCGAGATCAAACAGGTTGCAAAATACATTTCCGGATTTAAAGGAGGGCAGGGCTGCGTAAGGGATGTACTTGAGCAGGTCCTCCGGGTTCATGGGATATGGATGGAAGAAGACACCTTTATTTTATGAACATCAAAATCATACCTTATCTTCGCCTGGTCAGGTATAAGAATCTTCTTATCGTGATCATGACGCTTTATTTAATGAGGCATGCCATAGTACAGCCCATACTGGGTATCAATGGTTTCGAACTACAGCTGGGAGACTTCCATTTCTTTTTACTGGTATTGTCATCGGTTCTGATAACTGCGGCAGGATATGTGATAAACGATTATTTCGATACAAGGACCGATCTGCTTAACCGGCCGGGCACGGTTGTTATCGGACGGCAGATATCCAGGCGCACAGCTATTCTGTTGCACTGGGCATTCAACTTTTCCGGAACACTTGCCGGTTTTTATCTTGCTTTTCACACCGGGGTTCCCCTGCTTGGTTTTTCCTTTGTGATTGCCGCGGGGCTACTCTGGTTTTATTCCACCACCTATAACCGGCAGTTTTTAACCGGTAATATTATCATAGCTTTCCTTACCGCCGGCGTGCCGCTGGCTGTGGTTTTATTTGAAGTGCCTGTTCTTGTCAGTGAATACGGTGCAATTCTCAGACCCTACCAGGCCGGTTTCGGCCATATTTTTGCCTGGGTGGGCTCCTTTAGCTATTTTGCTTTCATTACTACTCTAATAAGAGAACTCATAAAGGATATTGAAGATTATGATGGAGATCTTGTACAGGGCAGGAAATCCGTTCCGATTGTACTTGGAATAGGCAAAACCAGGCTAATTG
Organism: Bacteroidota bacterium; assembly: GCA_003556985.1. Lineage (GTDB taxonomy): Bacteria > Bacteroidota > Bacteroidia > Bacteroidales > PUMT01 > PXAP01. The sequence goes on along the minus strand of PWPZ01000124.1, from coordinate 41 downwards.
TGGGGGGCTTGATTTTTATCCCCATTGCTTCCCTTGCCTTT
>PWPZ01000069.1 GCA_003556985.1 Bacteroidota bacterium | reverse complement strand
GTGTCATAACATCGGTCGACCGCGATGACCTTCCCGACGGAGGAGCGGGAATATGGGCAGAAACTATAAGAAGCATTAAAAGGCATAATCCCTGTACCACCATCGAGGTGCTTATACCCGATTTTAATGGTGAGGAATCGCTTGTAAAGATGGTGATAGATGCCCGGCCGGAAGTTATCTCACATAACCTTGAAACGGTGAAGAGACTGACACCTTTGATAAGAAGCAAGGCCAGATACGAAACAAGCCTGGAAGTCATAAAGATGATAGCTTCATCCAAAATAAGGTCCAAATCGGGTATCATGCTGGGCCTCGGAGAAACCAGGGAGGAAGTTCTTGAAACTATGGACGACCTGTTAGAGGCGGGCTGTGAAGTATTGACCATTGGTCAGTACCTGGCCCCCAGTGCAAACCACATGCAGGTAGTAGATTATGTTAAACCTGAGCAATTTGAGGAATACCGGGAAACAGGCTTACAGAAAGGGTTCGGGTTCGTGGAAAGCAGTCCCCTGGTCCGCTCCTCATACCATGCTGAAAAGCATGCCGGAGATAGAAAAAATAAGAATAAACCAAAATATGCCAAAGAAAGTAAATTTTCAGGATCTTAAATCGGCCGATTACAAAAAAACATGGGAATACCAGGAACAACTATTTGACAGAATATTAGAAGAAAAGCTTGCCGAACCGGACAGCCGGAAGGAAAAGGACCAGCTGGCAGGATATCTCCTGTTCTGCGAGCATCCCCACGTTTACACACTGGGGAAAAGCGGAGCCGAAAACAATCTGCTTATCGATGAGGGTTTTTTAAAAAAGATCAATGCCGGCTATTACAGAATTGACCGGGGGGGAGATATTACATATCACGGCCCCGGCCAGATCGTGGGCTATCCCATCTTCAACCTCGAGAGCTTCGGACTGGGGATAAGACAATATATTTACAACATTGAAGAGGCCATAATACTTACCCTGAGGGAATTTGGAATCGGGTCTTCAAGGATGGATTCGGCATCCGGAGTTTGGCTGGATACATCCGACCCGGTAAAATCAAGAAAAATCTGTGCAATAGGAGTGCGGGCCAGCAGGTATGTCACAATGCATGGCTTTGCATTTAATGTAAATACCGACCTTAAGTATTTCAGTTATATAAATCCATGCGGATTCAGTGATAAAGGAGTCACTTCAATGGAAAAAGAGCTGGGAGGCAGGCAGGATATAAACAAGGTAGGGGAAATACTTAAAACAAATCTTTCATCTGTATTCCAGATGGAGCTGGTGAACAGCATTTAAGCTTTAAGGGAAATGGATAGAGAGTGGATCAATAAAGAACCGGGGGCAGAAAATGAAGTGGCCGGGCTGGCAGCTGCCCTGGGCATTGAGTATGTTCTGGCAAACCTGCTGGTTCAAAGGGGCATAAAGACCTTTGAGCAGGCAAGGGTTTTTTTCAGTCCTTTATTATCAGACCTGCACGATCCCTTTCTTATGAAAAACATGGGGCTGGCCACCGAGAGGCTGCTTTCTGCCATAAGGAAAAATGAAAACATACTCATTTACGGCGATTATGATGTGGACGGGACAACCTCCGTTGCAATGGTTTATTCATTTTTAAAGCTTCGCTATCCAAATCTCTCCTTCTACATACCCGACCGCTATACTGAAGGTTACGGTATAAGCAAAAAAGCGATAGACTTTGCCGGCGACAACAATATCAGCCTCATTATCGCCCTCGATTGCGGAATCAAGGCAATCGAAAAGATAAAATATGCCAGGACAAAAAACATTGATTTCATAATCTGCGATCACCACACCCCCGGCGATATTATTCCCGATGCCGCTGCTTTGCTTGATCCGAGGCAGCCGGAATGCGAATATCCTTACAAGGACCTTTCAGGTTGCGGCGTAGGGTTCAAATTTCTTCAGGCCCTGACCATGAAAAGCGAATATGAATGGGAGGAACTGCTGAATTTTTTGGACCTGGTGGTGGTAAGCATAGCCTCCGACATTGTACCCATAAATGGAGAAAACAGGATCCTTGCTCACTACGGATTATTACAATTAAATAAAAATCCCTGTTTCGGGCTCAAGTCAATTATCAAGCTTGGAGGAATAGAAAATAAAAGTATCTCGATAGATGACATAGTATTTAAGATAGGCCCCAGGATCAATGCCGCGGGGAGAATGAAATCGGGCAACCAGGCTGTAGAGCTGCTTATTACCTGTGATGACCGTGCCGCCAGGGAAATTGGCGACATCATAAATGTTTTCAATAACGACCGCAAGAGTATAGACCGGACCATAACCAAAGAGGCAATTAAGATGATAGCTGCCGACAGCCGCAGTGAAGACAGGAAATCGACGGTGCTGTTCAATCCCAAATGGCATAAGGGAGTGATTGGAATAGTAGCTTCACGCCTCATAGAAACTTATTTCAGGCCAACTGTGATACTGACAGAGTCAAACGGATTAGCCACAGGTTCGGCCCGGTCGGTTCCCGGATTTGACATATACCAGGTTGTTGAAGCCTGCAGCGACCTGCTTGAAAATTTCGGCGGCCACATGTATGCTGCCGGCATGACTATGAAACTCGAAAACGTGGAACCTTTCAGGGAACGATTCGAGGAACTGGTATCGGAAAATATTACTCCCGAACAGTTATCGCCGAAAATAGAAGTGGACGCCCGGATAGAAGTGAAGGCAATTGACGCAAAATTCTGCCGGATTCTTAAGCGGTTTCAGCCGTTCGGCCCCGACAACATGTCGCCGGTCTTCATGGCCGGAAAGCTTGTCAGCAATGGCGCAATAAAAATAGTAGGGCCCCACAGTGAGCACCTCAAAATGGAAGTTTTTTCAGAGGACGCTCACAACCACGTGATCCAGGCAATTGCCTTTAATCAGGCACACCATTATAACCTGATAAGCTGCGGAATACCTTTCGATGCCTGCTTCACAATTGATGAAAATGAGTTCAGGGGCAAGAAAACCTGGCAGCTGAATATAAAAGACTTAAAAACCAGGGAGGATATCACTTAGTCTCCTCCTCAGGGCACGGTTTTCCTGTCTGCACCCGCGTTTACCTGGTTCAGAACCGCACCCTGATCTGGGCCTTTAATTCCGATTTTCTGTCTCCCGATATCTCGTTCAGGCCCGACCCCATAGATTCCCGGCCCGGCAACCTGGTGAGTGCATACCTCATCCATATATCAAGCACATTCCCTGCAGAATACCGGGCGAGCAGATAGGTGCGGCCGCCGTTGTCAAAGTAGGCCGGGATCGAGAAAGCATACAGAACATCGTTTTCGTAGGCATAGAACCGCGCATTGTAGCTGTCGGTCTCAAAAACGGCAAACCGGAACGCAAGCGACAAAGGAAGCTTGCGGGGCTTGTATAGTATATCCTGGTAAAGCAGCCATCCCCTTTCGGGGGAAAAATCCTCCAGTCTGTATTCCGACAGCTCTGCCCTGCTGCGGAGTTCAATGACCGGCGAAATAAAATAGCTGGCATGATACCTTAGCCGGCCGATACCCGAATCATATAATTTTCTGAGATTGCCTTCTCCCGCCGGCGAATTGACAGGTTTGTCCTTGTGCCGGAAACTCAGATACATAAGAAGGTTACGGGAGTATTGAAAATCAACCTGAAAGAAATACTCCCTGCCGGAAGAGGGTGCCCAGGCACCATATCTCAACCACGGAAAAGAAAAGAAATCGAAATATGCCGAAAGCTTCCATCTCCTCGTGGGATGAAAAACTGTACCCACATAGATACCCCGCTCATTGGCCGTTCGCGTATTCTCCCTGAACCCGTTGCTGAAATAAGCATGGTAATTGCGTGCATAGTTCCTGTATAAAGCCGACAGGCTCATTTTCGAGCTCAGATTGGCCATTCCCCCGGTCACCAGGGCAGTCCCCCCGCTGCTGCTGACTGCTCCCTCGCCGAAAAACCTTACCGGTCCGGCCGAAAACTGATAATCCAGCCCTCCGTTCACGTTGCTCCTCCCCCTGAAATCAAACTGGTTATATAACCTCTCCGGCGGATTCAGGATTCCATCGTACCTCAATGCCGCCACCGTAGCCCCTACCCTGAAAAGCTCGTGGTTATAACTGAAATTCCCGCCTGCCACTGTTTCGCCCAAAACATTCTTTCCTGCCATCCGTGAGGGGGTGGAATGCAGGCCGGTGGACTGAAGCGAAGAAACTTCAAGTACCTCTCCATTATCACCAGAAAGTGAAATGGCTGCATCAATTTTTTTCCGTGAAAAAAACACACTGCCTTCCGCCCCGGGACTGAGCCTGTAAGTCATGGCTGCACCCCTGAAAAACTTATTTTCATCGGTCGATGAATATTTCTGCACCCCGCGGGCACTCTTTCTGATGTTCAGGGTATTTGCTGATTTGCCGAAGGCAAGTCCCGACCATAAAACCAGCCCCTGTCCAAAGGCTGCCTGAAAATCGCCCAGGGCAAGTGTTTTGAATTTTCCCGCATCATTGATCTGCAGGTGCATTGAATAATAGTCAAAGCCACGGGGATTGCTTCCTTTGAAAAATTCTTCTCCCTGATCCTTTTCTGCAACAAATCCGGCTTCCACCTGCCGCCCGAAATTAAACTGGTAGCGGTTATATATTTTTAGCGGACTCCCCAGGTAACGGGAATTTGGGTTTCTGGCAAGCGCAGAGTCGGTAACGGGCAGATATCCTCTTTCCTTCTGCAGTACCTGTTGAAGCCTCAAAAAGACCTGATGTCTTCCGTTCCTCAGGGCTTCTGAGGGAGAAATGGCCAGGGCGGCGGCAGTTTCCTGAACGGTTATAAAAGGCATCATCTTTCGAAGATCATCGGGAGAGAAACCATCGATATACAGTAATTCGTAAACACTGTTCAGTTCACCTGAGGAGCTGCGGTATCTGATAAGATTCGATATCTGAAGCTCATTTATAAAATAAAGTCCGGACAGCTCTTCTGGACCGGCCGTATTGATATTCAGGGGGTGCTGCAAATAAAACAGCAGCCTGTCATAGATAATATCGGGGTCAGCATCGGGTATGTAAGATTCTGTAAGCT
>PWPZ01000207.1 GCA_003556985.1 Bacteroidota bacterium | reverse complement strand
CTTTGTGTACGTCCAGTCCGCTTGTCTTTTTCATACTTAGTAGATTAAGTTAAAAAATTTGCTTATTTGATTGTGCCTTTGAGCACGTAAAGCAAAGTTAAAGACAACGGGCTGGATTTTTATTCGTCTGTGTGTTAATTAAAAATTGTCATGTATATTTGATAATTAATCTGCATGTGTTAAATTTTTTAATATTTTATAATAGTTGTTATTATACCAGTGATTCCTTTTTGCCGTTTTAATTCGGAGCCGGGAGGAATGCTTATTCGCCCTGATCTTTTTTAACAAATATTAAACAGCTAATTAATTTACTTATGAACCCTGTAACTCTTAAGAATATTTTATTTTCACTTTTTTTCGCTGCGGTTGTTTTTCTGAGCGCCTGCGGAGAAAGGACACCTCTTATGCCAAATGTTACCGGTACAGCCGGTCAGGTAGTGGTTGTGGTTAATCTGCCGGTATGGGAATCTGAAGCCGGAAGGCAACTTGGCAGAATGCTGAACACTCCCCATCCTGCCTTACCACAGCGGGAACCAATGTTCGATATTGTACAGATTGGACATGCTTCTTTTACCAATATTTTTAAAACGCATCGAAATATAGTACAGGTGAATATCTCAAGCAGATATTCTGAAACCACTATGAGCGTGAGGAGGAATGTTTTTGCCAAGCCGCAGCTCTTCCTTGAAATAAATGCTCCCGATACCGAGAGTCTGCATTCTTTTTTAGAGAACCAGGAAGACAGGATCATTCAAGAGCTACATGACGCAGAACTTTCACGGGTCAAAGAATATAACCGCCGTTACGAGCAAGGCTCCATAAGGCAGCATTTAAATGAAAGCTTTGATTTGTCACTGGTTTTTCCTCCCGGATACGAAATTAATGTTGATACCACCGATTTTGCGTGGATCGGGTTTAATCCCTCCGCACAGGAGAGGATTCAGGGGGTGTTTGTATATCAGTATGACTACCGCGATCCAGAAACTTTCACTCCGGATTTTATAGTCAATAAAAGAAATGAATTTCTCAGGCAGTATGTCCCGGGTCCTACGGTTGGTTCTTACATGACCACCGAAATGGAAGCATTCCCTCAATTTGAAGAATTCATGGATAATGGCCGGTACTTTGCCCAGCTGAGAGGCTTGTGGAAAGTTCAGAATGATTTTATGGGAGGGCCGTTTATTAGCCTCACTACTCTTGATGAGCCGAGGAACAGGGTTATCACAGTAGAGGGTTTTGTATTTGCCCCTGGTGAAAGGAAACGTAATTTACTTAGGCAGGTTGAAGGGATTATAAATACACTGGAAGTAAAGGAATAAGATATGAGGGAACCTGGTTATGCATGTCTTTTAATGAATCCGGGTTAATACAATGACAGATTATTTTTTAGCGGCACAAAAATCTGATAGTGCACAAATTGGTTATGATCAAATTGATTCTGCTTTTTTTGCTGATACTTCCGCCGGTGTCCTATTCAAATTCCGGCTGGATAATTACTGAGAGGACCAGTGGTAAGGATACAGATATCACCCTGGAAAGCACCCTTTATATAAAGGATAACATGATAAAGTCGGTCGATCAGGAACAGCAGTTAATCTTTGATCTGAACCAATGGAAACTCACCGTTCTGAATACCCCGGGAGAAAACTACTGGGATGGCACTCCTTCCGAATACCTGGAGGAAATGATGGCTTATGCCATTGTTTACCTAGAAGAAGAAATACGGCATGCAGACGAGTTGAACCGCCCCTACCTGGAAGCATTGTATGAAGATCTAAAAATGGAAATCAAGCAGGCAGATGCCGGCATATCTTTTATCGGAGAACTGCCGGTTGATATAGTTATGACCGGTGCCCGGGACCGGATGCTCGGTTATACAGTTGATCAGTATGTGGTATATGTTGACGGGATCAGGGTGGAGGAACTCTGGCTGGCCCGTGATATCAGCCTTGAAGAGCAATATGATTTTGAGAAATTCCGCGCGTTTTCCGATGAAATGACATGGGGCCTCATATTCCAGGATTACCGGTCTTCCCGGCAATATATCCATCTCCTTAAACAGGGGCTCCCCCTGAAAACCATCGAATTGCATGAGGATGGAAGTGTTAGTGTGACCGAAGCGACAAGAGTTGAATATACTGAAGTTCCGGAAGAAACATTTATGGTGCCTGCAGGCTGGCAACCTATGCCACTATCTGAATCGATGACCGGACTGTATTAAGGGCTGGTTTTGTCACTCCGATTCTTCGCCGGGGCATTCAAAAATCGAAGCAAAAAAAGTATCTTTGTATCTCAATTTCAGCAATTGCAGAATCAGGTTTCTATAAGCCATTTTTGTGTTCTGCCAGGTTGTGAATTGGATATAAATTGTGCTTATGGCACTTAAGACTGATAATTAAAAAAATTCTGGTGCAGTATACAAGAAATTTTTGCATAATAGCTCATATTGACCATGGGAAAAGCACCCTGGCCGACCGGCTGCTTGAAATGACCAATACCGTTTCGGCCCGTGATGCCAGGGAACAGGTGCTGGACAGCATGGACCTTGAAAGGGAAAGGGGTATCACCATTAAGTCGCATGCCATTCAGATGGATTATATCTATAAGGGGGATAAATATAAGCTTAACCTGATTGATACTCCCGGACATGTTGACTTCTCCTATGAAGTTTCCCGTTCAATTGCGTCCTGTGAAGGCGCGCTGTTAATTGTTGATGCTACTCAGGGGATCCAGGCACAGACCATATCCAATCTTTACCTTGCAATAGAACATGATCTGGAGATCATCCCCGTTCTGAATAAAATGGATCTGGATGCCGCCAATCCTGATGATGTGAAGGATCAGATATTAGATCTTATTGGCTGTGATATAGAAGATATTATTGAAGCCAGCGGTAAAACAGGCATTGGGATTGAAAAAATTCTGGAGAGGCTGATATTGCGAATACCTCCGCCAGAGGGCGACCCTGAGGCTCCTCTTCAGGCATTGATATTTGATTCGGTATTCAACCCTTTCAGGGGAATAATCGCCTATTTTCGAATTATTAACGGAAAAATTAAGACTAATGAATGGGTGAAGTTTGTTTCGACCGGCAAGGAATATCAGGCCGATGAGATAGGTGTTCTCAAGCTGACCCAGCATCCCAGAAATGAATTAAGTGCAGGTGATGTCGGATACATCATATCGGGTGTCAAAACTTCCCGGGAAGTCAGGGTTGGAGATACCATAACCCATGTTGACAGACCCTGCAGCAAGGCAATTGCAGGTTTTGAAAATGTAAAACCCATGGTTTTTGCGGGTCTCTATCCCATCGATCCCGATGAATATGAGGAACTGAGGTCTTCAATTGAAAAGCTGCAACTCAACGATGCATCGCTAACCTTTGAGCCTGAATCATCGGTTGCACTTGGCTTTGGGTTCCGGTGCGGATTTCTTGGTATGCTTCATATGGAGATTGTGCAGGAAAGGCTTGACAGGGAATTTGATATCGGTGTTATTTCCACCGTGCCAAATGTTTCCTACAAGGCATATACCAAAAAAGATGAGGTCATAGAAGTCCATAACCCCTTTGAAATGCCCGGACCGAATCTTCTTGATCATATTGAGGAACCATACATCACTGCTCAGATTATTTCCAAGTCGGAGTTCGTCGGACCGGTAATGAATTTATGTATAGGTAAGAGGGGGATTTTAAAAAGCCAGAATTATCTTACCAGCGACAGGGTTGAGCTTACCTTTGAAATGCCCCTTGGTGAAATAGTTTTTGATTTTTATGACAAGCTCAAAAGTATTTCCAAAGGCTATGCCTCCTTCGATTATTATCAGTCCGGCTACAAACCATCTAACCTGGTAAGGCTGGATATTCTCCTTAACGGAGAATCTGTCGATGCTCTTTCAAGCCTTTCTCACCGCGATAATGCCTATGAATTCGGAAAAAAGATGTGCACCAAGCTAAAGGAGCTGATTCCAAGACAACAATTTGACATTGCCATTCAGGCAGCAATAGGCGCCAAGATTATTGCCCGGGAAACAGTTAAAGCTCTGCGCAAGGATGTAACTGCAAAATGTTACGGGGGCGATATTACCAGGAAACGAAAACTGCTCGAAAAACAGAAAAAAGGGAAAAAAAGGATGAGACAGGTTGGAAATGTTGAAGTGCCCCAGCAGGCATTCCTGGCAGTGCTTAAGCTTGATTCCTGATCTGCAATCTTGTAAAGCATCCGGACAGTCAAAAAGCGCATTCTCCGGGGATCTTTCGTAAAATATTATATATTTATGTCAACTTATAAATTGGATTGACCGGGATAAAGGCAGTTACCCTTATGAAAATCTAAATTATTTCAATATGAGAAATCTGACATTAATAACCTGTGTCCTTATTCTGACAGGCAACGGTCTTTTTGCCCAGGCCGAAAATATCGTTGGCTTTTGGCTTACAGCCGACCGGGATTCACAGATTGAGATTTACCGGACTTCCGGCGGTAAATTTCATGGAAAGTTGGTATGGCTGGACGAGCCCCTTGAAGATGATGGCTCCGTTAAACGCGATAACAATAATCCCGACCGCTCCCTGAGAAACCGACGGCTTATGGGTCTGGAAATTCTTAAGGACTTCATATATGATTCCTCCGAAAGAGAGTGGACAGAGGGAACTATCTATGATCCTTCCAACGGAAGAACTTACGATTGCTATATGTGGCTTGACGGGAACAACACTCTTAAACTCAAAGGCTTTGTTCTCGGCATGCGGTTCCTTGGCAGGGAAACCGAGTGGACACGGGAAAAAGAACTCCGAAAATAATCTGGCAGGGAAATTATTTTGTCTGCGAACGGGGACTAATTGTTTTTCTGCATTCAAGCGCCCGGGCGTTTTGGCCCAAATCTTACCGGCTGACTGGTAGTGGTTGCCCTGGCCTCCTGCCATTTTAATGAGAAAGGGCAGTAATGATTAAAACCGGCCGGGGCGGTCAGTGAATGATAATGCTAATATTTGAGCCTGAGTACTATATGATCGTATTTGCTCATTGATCCGTTTTCGGCAAAGACAACCCTGCCTCCGGTGGATATGACT
>PWPZ01000214.1 GCA_003556985.1 Bacteroidota bacterium | reverse complement strand
GATAACTGAAAAAGTTACTTCCGGATATTATTATCAGTATTATCAGCAATAATAGTGTTGTCCCCCACCTGACAAGCCAGGCGGGAGGCTTGCCAAGTATCTCCTGCACATCGTCCGAGCGCAGGTTGATATTTTCAGCTTGTTTATTATTTCCCTTTTCTTTGGCCATGATTTAATTGCGTTCAGATAAGCAAACCGATTTTGGTCCGTTACCCTTTTCTGACTATTAAGGGGTAAATTTATTAATTTTTTATAATTCCAGCTGATTTTTCACAAGTATATAATAGGCTCCTTTTTTATCGATCAGTTCGCTGTGCGTTCCTGACTCTACTATTTTCCCTTTTTCAAGGACAATTATCCGGTCGGCATTTTTAACTGTGCTCAATCGGTGGGCAACCACCACAACCGTACGTCCTTTGAAAAACTCCTGCAGGTTTTCAAGAATTACTTTTTCATTATTGGCGTCAAGAGCATTTGTTGCCTCATCAAAAAATATATAATCAGGATCTTTATACACTGCCCTGGCAATGAGGAGCCTTTGCTTCTGGCCCTGGCTAAGTCCGTGCCCTTCACTTCCGATCCTGGTATTGAATCCCAGGGGCAGTCGTTCTATAAATTCATCTATATTGGCAATCTTTACTGCATCCAGCAATTTATTCTTATCGATATTTTCAACTCCGGGTGCAATATTGTTTGCGATTGTATCGGAAAAGATAAATCCGTCCTGCATTACTACCCCGCAATGCCGCCGCCATTGTCTTAAGCTGTACATGTCAAGTTTGCGGTTGCCAATATCTATACCTCCCTCTACCGGCGGATAAAATCCCAGCAGAAGCTTTAGCAGGGTTGTTTTTCCGCTACCGGATGTACCAACCAGGGCGGTCTGTTTGCCGGACAGTATCGATATTGAAACTCCGTCAAGCACCAGTTCCGATTCGGGTCCCTCATACTGGAACGTAACATTTTTTACTTCAATTCCCGAACCGGCCGGGATATCCTGTAATCTTTCTCTTTCCGGATCCTCCTCATCACTGCGTTCATGTATCTCTCCCATCCTTTCAAGGCTGATCCTGGCATCCTGGGTGGTGTTGAAAAATCCTATCAGCTGTTCTATCGGACTGTTCAGCTGGCCTATTATATACTGTACCGCCAGCATCATACCCAGCGTCATTGTACCGTCAATAACCGCCGTAGCTGCAATTACGGTTATAACAATATTCTTGATTTCATTCAGCATAAGTGCCCCGGAATGCTGGTATTGCCTCAGGGCCAGTCCCCTGATCCCAATCCTGAATAACCTGGCCTGGATGGATTCCCATTCCCACCTTTTCTGTTGTTCGCAGTTTTGGAGCTTTATCTCCTGCATACCCTGGATAAGCTGAATAAGATTGCTCTGATTGGCCGACATCTGGGCAAATCTTTTGTGATCCAGCTCGGCTCTGCGGCGAAGAAAAATATATACCCATAGTCCGTAGAGAAAGCTTCCCGCTATAAAGACTAAGAATATGGTAAGGTGATAATAAAGCAGCACCAATCCGAAAACAACCAGGTTTACCAGTGAAAACAAAATACTAAGGGTTGTGCCGGTAAGAAATGTCTCAATTCTACGGTGGTCTCCTATCCTTTGCATCAGGTCGCCGGTCAGTTTAGTATCGAAAAACTTCATCGGCAATCGCATAAGTTTTGACAGGAAATCGGATATAAGTGAAATATTTATCCGGGTGCCGATATGCAGCAATATCCAGTTCCTGATAAAATCGACCGATGCCCTGCTTAAAGTTAGCACAAGCTGGGCTGTCAGAACAAGGTAGATAAAACTTAAATTCCGGGTGCCTATACCATGATCAACTATTGCCTGGGTAAGAAAAGGAAAGGCGAGTTGTAGAAGACTGCCGAGTATAAGACCGAGAAACAGCTGTATGATAAGCTTGCGGTAAGGAGTGAGATAGGAGAAAAGAAAACCGAATTTTGTCTTGTCCACCTCTTCATCGGGGGCTGAATAAAAATCCGGTCCCGGTTCCAGAATCAGGGCAATTCCTTTTTTTTCATTGTTTTCGGTCGTGGATGCCCAGCATCGCATAAATTCCTCCCGGCTAAACCGGACCATTCCGCCGGCCGGATCGGCCACATGAAATTTCTCCCTGCCTTTTTTTCCGGTAATCTTGTATAAAACCACAAAATGGTCCTGGCGCCAGTGAATTATAGCCGGCAATGGTGCTTCCCCGATAAGCTGATCCATGCCCAGTTTGACCCCCATGGTGCGGAAGCCGATGCTTTCTGCAGCCTGGGCTATGCCAAGCAAGCTTACACCTTCGCGTGAGATGTAGCTGCGCTCGCGTAAAGTATCAAGTTTGTATCGTTTGCCATAATGGGCTGCCACCATGCGCAGGCAGGTGGGGCCACAATCCATGGCATCAGGTTGTTTATAGTGGGGAAAAGCCATTAAGGCCTGGTTATAGGTAGTTTGGGAAATAAAACGCTTAACCGGATTTATTCTTCCGGAACAAATCTTTTAGCGGAAAAAGGAATGCTGCCGTCGGGCGTTACTGTATGTCCGCTGAGATTGTCATCTTTAAGTTTCACGACAGTCTTTACGGGATAGCCCTGCACAACAATTTCCATAGTGACATTTTCTTCCGTCTGGGTGATCTTTGCCATCCTGAACTCAATTCCGCTGTCAAAAAGAATTTTGCCGGTCATTACATTTTCATCGTTGGTTTCAAAAACCAATTTTCCCTTGCTGTATTCCCACGGAGCCTGGCTTACATTAAAAACCCATGATCCGAGAAGGGGATTTTCGGCTTTACTGAGAGCAGATGCAAATCCAGCCGCAAACAAAAAGGTAAGGAACATACCAAAGAAAACAGAAATGTTTTTTTTCATAACGGTTGTTTTAAAATAAGATTGAAGGTTTGGTGATGCAATATAATGTGATTTCCGCATTATTGCAAACCACAGCATTCAATTTCCATGATTTGGCATTGCAACCGGATTTTTCATTTATCTTTGACACAATATATAAGAGTCTGCCTGTTAATGATGCGGTCGGTTAATTACCTGACATCTAACTGTGCTAATCTAAAATTCTGCAAACATGAATCGTCCATGACGATGTTTTCAATATCCTCACAAAATACAATGAATGTCACATCTGATGATTATTGATCAATGAAAAATAAATTGCATGTAAGATCGACGATGAAAACCTTATTATTTTTTGGCAGACAAAACAGCATGAAAAAATCCCTCCGATATCTTTTTACAGGATTTACAGCCGCGGTTTTCTTTTCACTGACTGTTACCGCCAATGTGCGCATGCCTGTTATTTTCAGCGATAATATGGTTCTGCAGAGGGATGCCTCCATTCGTATTTGGGGCTGGGCCGGTCAGGATGAACGGGTAACGGTTATTCTGGGAGACCAGAAGCAGGTTGCAAGAACAGGCCGGGACGGACAGTGGGAGGTGAATTTATCGCCGATGGAAGCGGGCGGTCCATTTAATATGAGGGTGGAGGGAAGTAATTCACTGGAATTTAACAATATTCTCATTGGTGATGTATGGGTATGCAGCGGGCAGTCGAACATGGAATGGCCCGTAAACCGGTCGGCCAATCCCGAAACGGAGATTAAGAATGCCAGCTATCCTGAAATAAGGCTTTTTACTGTTCCCCGCACAACTGGTATGTCACCTGCAGATGATCTCGAAGGAGGGGAGTGGCTTGAATGCAGTCCCGAATCCATCCCATCCTTTTCTGCCGTTGGATATTATTTCGGGCGCCATATCCACAGAGAATCCGGTGTTCCTGTGGGATTGCTCCATTCTTCCTGGGGAGGAACGGTGGCAGAGACCTGGATAAGCAGGGAAACCATTGCCTCTCTTGACGATTTCAGCGATATGCTGGAAAATACCGGTAATGAAGATCCGGATAAAATTCAGGCTGAAACTCCCGGTCCCAACAGTTTTCCTTCGCTGCTTTATAACGGGATGATAAATCCCATTACCCCTTTTTCAATAAAGGGTATTATCTGGTACCAGGGAGAATCCAACGCCGGCAGGGCATACCAGTACCGGGAGATTTTTCCGGCGCTTATAGCGGACTGGAGAAAGCAATGGGGTCAGGATGAATTACCATTTTTGTTCGTACAACTGGCCAATTTCATGGCCCCGGTAAGCGAACCTGCTGAAAGTGACTGGGCCGAGCTCAGGGAAGCCCAGGCAATGGCATTATCCCTGCCCGCTACGGGCATGGCCGTAGCTATTGATATCGGAGAAGCCGATGATATTCATCCTCTGAACAAACAGGATGTTGGTAAAAGGCTGGCCCTTTCAGCCCTGAAGGTAGCTTATGGCAGGGATATTGTTCATTCGGGACCGGTTTATAACTCAATGAGCATTGAAGGTGGCAGGATAAGGTTAAGTTTTACCTCGGTGGGAAGCGGGCTGATGGCAAAAGATAAATACGGTTATCTGAAAGGTTTTGCCATTGCCGGAGAGGACAGGGAATTTCACTGGGCTAAAGCTTATATCGACAATGATGAGGTAGTGTTATACTGCGATAAGGTTAAAAGTCCCGTAGCTGTCCGTTACGCCTGGGCAAACAATCCTGATGACGCCAACCTGTACAACACTGAAGGCCTGCCGGCTTCACCGTTCAGAACGGATGAGTGGCCGGGAATTACTCTGGGGGTTAAATAATCGACATCCGGCCCATGAAACCCTGTTACGCTGCCATTCAAAAGTGACAGTCCCCGTCATTATCTTATCATGACGGTGCTTCAGGCTAACTGCGAAAATAGATGGTTGTCAGTATTGGTGAAAAGCCTGAGAAACAAACTCCAGAACCTTTGGCAATGATTCCCTCCAGTAGGTCCAGGTATGGCCTCCGTCCCTTATCCTGAATTCATGCGGAATATCATTCTTCATCATGGCTATGTGAACCAGGCTGTTTCCTTCGTAAAGAAAATCATCGTCACCGCAGTCGATATACCAGCGCACCGCTCTTTTGTGCTCTTCAGGCAAATTGTTTATGAGTGATATTGCATTATGGTTTTCCCAGTATGTCCTGAGCATTTCTTCGGAAACATCTTCG
>PWPZ01000246.1 GCA_003556985.1 Bacteroidota bacterium | reverse complement strand
TCTTTATCCTATGATCACAGGGTAATAGACGGGGCTGACGGAGCCAGGTTTCTCAGGTGGCTTTGCGAGGCAATGGAAAACCCCCTTCTTACAATGTTCAAATAAGGATACGACAGCCACGTCCTGCAGGCAATCTATCAAAAAGTAAAAGGCTGCAAATGTAAACGATATTTCAAACGGTAATTTTTAGGAAGAACCAGCTAAAGACCTTAAATTTATAATATATATGGAGAAGAAACAGGTTATTGTACTTGGAGCAGGACCCGGAGGATATGCGGCCGCATTTCAGGCGGCCAATCTCGGGCTCGATGTTGCACTGATTGATCCCAAGCCGGATCCCGGGGGAGTATGCCTTTTTCATGGCTGCATTCCCACAAAGGCATTGCTTCATCTGGCAAGGGTGAAAGAGGAGGCCATTATGGCCGGCGAATGGGGACTTGGATTTTCCGAGCCGGAGGTTGATATTGACAAGGTGCGTTCATGGAAAGAATCGGTGGTAAAAAAGCTTACGGGAGGGCTTGGACAGCTGGCCAAAAGCAGAAAAGTAGATTATCTCCGGGGAACTGCCAGACTTACCGGAAAAAAAACACTTGAATTTTCTCCTTCCGGTGAAAACGGGAAAGAAGACAAAAAGAAGGAGATTGAATATGAGAACCTGATCATAGCCACCGGGGCCTCTTCGGCTTCCCTTCCGGGAATTGAATTCGACAATGATCTGATAATGAATTCCCAAACCGCCCTGGAACTGAAGGATGTCCCCAAAAAGCTCCTGATTGTGGGTGCGGGATACATAGGGCTGGAAATGAGTGTTATATATAAGGCTCTTGGTTCTGAAATCACCATAGCTGAATTCACCCCTGATATTCTTCCCGGAGCTGATCAGGACCTGAAAGACATATTCAAAAAGGAACGCAGGGATCTGATGGAAAATACCATGTTTAATACAAAAGCTACTTCGGTTAACAAAAAGAAGGGCAGGCTGAATGTTAAATTTGAAACCCCGGAGGGTGAAAAAGAAGAATCTTTTGACAAAATCCTGATAGCAGTCGGCAATACACCAAATACCAAAGGGATAGGTCTTGAGGAAGCCGGTATTGAAACCGATAAAAAAGGTTTTATAAAAGTGGACCTGGCAAGGCGTACAAATGTTGAAAACATTTATGCCATAGGCGATGTGACCGGTCAGCCGATGCTTGCCCATAAAGCTTCTCACGAGGGACGGGTTGCCGCAGAACACATTGCCGGCAACAAGACCGCATATGAACCAAAGGCAATCCCGGCAGTTGTATTTACCGAACCTGAAATAGCGTGGACCGGACTCACTGAGACAGAAGCCAGGGAGCAGGGCATAGAATATGAAGTGGCAAAGTTCCCCTGGGCTGCTTCCGGCAGGGCGGTTAGCCTGGGGATAAAAAACGGGCTGACCAAGCTTATCATTGATCCCAAAAGCGACAGGATACTGGGCGCCGCCATGGTGGGCAAGGATGCAGGCAGCCTTGTGTCAGAAGCAACCCTGGCAATTGAGATGGGTGCCGTTGCACGAGATCTTGAACTGACCATTCACCCCCATCCTACCCTTTCGGAAACAATAATGGAGGCCGCCGAGATCTATTACGGTCATGCAACCCATGTTCATCGTAAAAAAAGAAACAGGTAAGGGCTCCCCGATTTAATTCGTGTCTTATTAAGGGCTGCCCGGCTTGATTCGTGTCTGATTAAGGGCTGCCCGGCTTTGATTCGTGCCCCTGAGGTCTGTCCGTTTTGATTGGTGTCTAATTATTACGCAGTTTGTTGAATTTATCAACATCGACTGTGTAATGATTGTTGCCGGACAATTTTTACCTTATTCCTGCAATCCTGGATTTCCGGGGCTTCCAGGAGTTTTTTAATTATAGTCATTTTATATTCCGGATATGGTATGAATATAGTGCATATAAGCGCTATATGTCAAATCCATAAAAATACGCTTAATATGGCAGCATTATCAGAAGAAGTTATTAAACAGAAGATCATCGACCAGCTCACCTGGGATGACAGTGTCAATGCCAATGACATTCAGGTGGAAGTTATGGAAAGCACCGTTCAGCTCAAGGGAAAGGTACCTAACTACACAGCAAAACTTGCGGCTGAAAGGGATGCATTGAATGTGCCGGGCGTACTGAATCTGGAAAGCTTTTTGAAAGTCGAGTTCCCCCCGCGTATAACAACTCCCGACGATGCGGAGATCAGCAGGAACATAAAAAGCATGCTTACGATGAACGACAGAATTAACGCCATTAATATTGATGTAAGCACTACAGACGGAGTAGTAACTCTATCGGGCACGGCCGATTCCTACTGGGAAAAATATGAGGCTGAAGATCTGGCTAACACCGCCACCGGCGTTGTGGAGGTGGTCAATAAAACAGTTGTCAGGCCGGTTAAATCGGTGATAGATCAGGAAATCGAAGACGACATTAAAAAGGCCTATGAAAGAAGCGGACTTATCGATGAAACCAAAATCGATGTGAGCGTCAAAAACGGTGTGGCCCACCTTGCCGGGGTTGTTTCCAATACCCTGATCAAGAACCAGGCATTTAAAACAGCACTTTATACCACGGGAGTTGTGGATGTAATCGATGAAATAACAATTGCATAATTTCCGGCATCACAATCAAATAAAACAACCAACCTTAAAATTGTGAATTATGAAAAAAATGGTAAAAGTAATTGAAGTAATAGCATCCTCAGAAAAAAGCTTTGATGACGCAACCAGGATGGCAGTTGCAGAAGCTTCGAAAACCGTTAAAAACATTCAGTCGGTTTATGTAAAGCACATGAATGCAAATGTAGAAAACAACCAGATTGTATCCTATGCTATAAATGCCAAGATATCTTTTCTTCTTGAAGAAAAATAATAATTTGTTTTTAACGGAAAATGATGCCCGGGGATAATTAATCACCCGGCGTTTCCACACCGGTCAATCATTTCTGTCCCGATAAGTTCCCGGAACTGTCCGGTCAGGTGAGCCGGTGTTTTTTTATTCAGCAATGACCCAAATAATCATCGGATATGATAATAGTAGTCTTTGGTTTGCCCGGATCAGGAAAAACCTCTTTTTCCAGGCATCTTAAAAAAGAGCTGAATGCACGCCACCTGAATACCGATATTATCAGGGAGGAAATGAACATAAAAGGCTTGTATGATGAGAAATCAAAGCAGGAGGTTTACCAAAGAATGATTACAAAGGCAAAGGAAGAATTGGATAAAGGTTCGGATGTCATTCTTGACGGAACTTTCCACAAGCAGGCCCGAAGGCAGCTGGTAACGGGTATAGCCGAAAAAACAGGAAAGAACATCTTTTTTATAGAGATAAAAGCCTTAGAAGAATCAATAATCAAGAGGCTTAAAGGAAAGAGAGAACACAGTGAAGCTGATTTTGAGGTTTATGAAAAGATTAAGAAAGAATTTGATAGTTTTGAGTCTGACCACCTCATCCTGTGGTCAGACTCCGAAACTCCGGATAAAATGTTAATCAAGGCAAAAAACTACATACATGGATACAGACCAGATACATGCATTGAAAAATAGCTGCAGCCTGCCCGGAAGCTGCAGCGACCTGACCTTAAAAGAAACCCATATCTCGTGGATTATTATGTCAGATGATTATGCATTTAAAATAAAAAGACCTGTAAAATATACATTCCTTGATTTTTCAACACCCGAAAAGCGAAAGCACTTCTGTAAGGAAGAGCTGAAGCTGAACAGACGCCTGGCTCCCGAAATGTACCTGGATATTTTGCCGGTCACCAATAATATGCTGAAAAAAACTTCCGGGAAAAAAGAAAAAGAAATCATTGATCATGCAGTATGGATGAAGCGAATGGACAACAGCCTGGAGATGGACAACCTCCTGGAAACAGGGAAAGTAACAACGGTTCACATAGATAAACTGGCTGAAAAAGTTGCCGGTTTTCACGACCGGACTCAGGTAGTCAAGAAACCTGGCGACATAGATGCACAGCAGGAGCTGTATGCCGATATTAAAACAATTATTCCTTATTTAAATGAAAAAGGATACCGGTTTTGGGAAAATAAGATTCACAGTTGTATTGAAAGCTCAGAGAACTTTTTGAAAAAAAACAAAGATCTGCTTGACCAGAGGGTTGACAGAGGATTTCATCGTGACGGTCACGGTGACCTTAATTCAAGAAATATTTTCCTTTATGACGATCCTTTGATTTTCGATTGCATTGAATTTAATGCAGGTTTCCGTCAAATTGATGTATTGAACGAAATTGCCTTTTTATGTATGGACCTTGAATTTTTCGGACAAGAGGATTTAAGCAATTTATTTTATCAGAAATATCTGTTCCATTCGGGTATAGAGGATGAACCTTTTATGAGGCGGTTATTCTCCTATTATAAAGGATACAGGGCAAATGTAAAAGCAAAGGTCACAATTCTCGGGGCACAAAAAAAAGAGAAGGAAGAAAAAATTTATGATCCGGGTAATGCACTTAAATATCTTTCACTGATGCATAATTACAAAGCAGGTTAATCAACCCGTGGTAAAATGATTCTGTGGCCATAAGTATCAGCATGAATCCTCTATAAAAATATTTTGACTTTTAGTCGAAATCACATGCTGTAAACCTATCCTGGTACGGATCGCACAGGGAGGTCACCGGTTCATCTCTTTTTTTAATTTCCCCGTGACCTGGTCCAGCTCATATATAGTGTCTTCAACCAGCTTCTCCACACCCTCGGCATTTTCATTGTATAAGGTTTTGGATTTCAGCTCCAGTAGCTTGGGAACAACGGTGCCAATCTCCAGGTGCCGGCAGGAAGGGAGAATTTTATGGGAAATTTCCCCAATCTTTCTCCATCTTTTTTCATGAAGAGCTTTATTTAGTTCTTTAACAGCATCCTCAGAATTCTGCACAAAAATCTCCAGAGTTTGTTTTACAAAGGCCTCATTATTATCACTCATTTTATGCAATACTGATAAATCATACGGTTTTGTGCCGGTTTCTTTTCTCACGGAATTTTTTATTTCAGGTTTAAAAATCGGTTCAGTCGGTTTTTTTCCGATAATCTCACACAATTTATTGTAAAGATAGATTTCCCGAAATGGTTT
>PWPZ01000275.1 GCA_003556985.1 Bacteroidota bacterium | reverse complement strand
ATGAACAAGAACTTATGCTTCCAGAGGAAGTAATAGCACAAGATGAGGAATAAAAATTATGGCACTTACACCCGCAGTAATAGAAAATAGAACAGAAAACGTACTTGCAAACAAGATTGGTCTTGTTTCTTATGACGAAAACGCTTTAGGACATGATGTTTACAGGCGTACAAATGCTTCCATGGAAGGAGACCCTGAAACCAATGGAGAGCGTGTAGGTGTGCAGATTAACCCTACAGAGGATTTTGTAGACGCTAACATTGAGACAGGTAATACCTATTATTACGCTATTATCAGTAGAACACAACTTGATCCCATAGGTAGTTTTTTTAAAACATTACGGGATAATAATATGATGCATATCTACGACAATGCAGAACTTATGATTCTTCCAGATTCTGAACAACACCAAGAAGTAGGACTAGCAAATGACTATAAACATATAGATAAAATAGTTTCCCTTGACCCACTAAAGAGAGAATGGGAGGGTACCTACTATGTTAAAGATAGTTATTTCAGGTTAGGTTCTTCTGAAAATCTTGCATCATCATTACAATTACCTCCAATTTCACTTGATTTAGCGGATTCTTTTTATGTAAGATTTTGGCATTATTTTGATTATGATACTACAGAATTCACAAGTCCCAACCTTAATGTTTTATCCGATACAAATTTTGACTTCATTCTAAGGTGGGATGGCAATAGACCCAGACCTGATGTGGAATTCTCAGATGGTAAGTACAACCCATCACCTAGCGTATATGCGGGGGGAAAAAGATTAGACCCTTTTCAGTGGCAGTTATTTGAAGTTATTTGGGATGCCTCTATTTGGAGATATGAAGCAAGAAAACATATCAATGGTGTTTTTACAGATACTCAACTGGCAGCAAGCACTAGGACAGAAGGAGCCACACTTGACATATCAACTACTCCCAGATTTATTATGTCAGCTTCAGGAGCATCTGATAGAGAAAGAAATATAGGAAGTGTGTATATGAGTCGTGCAATTCCTTCTGTGGCTGAACGGGAAATTTGGTTCAATGACGAGAAACAAAGATACGGTTACGTATAATAAAACAAGGATTAAACTTATGAGCTTTCAAATTGTAAACAAACAGGGTGTTCAGGCCCTTGATCCCAACCAGCTGATATCGGCTTTGTCTGGAAGTAGTGTTATATCCGGCCTTGAAGTATCGACGTCCTCTGGTATGGCGGTTACTATCGCATCTGGGAGGGCGTATGTTGGAGGTGCTCCTAAAGAGGTTTCAGGGACTAATGTAACCTTGTCATCGGGGGGTTCTTTACCCCGCAAAGATATAATATGGGTTAATTCTGATGGAGTGCTTCAGGTTTCATCCGGCGCACCTGAAGAGAAGGACCCCACGAATGCAAACAGGTTCAATCTTGCAGTACCAAGTCCACCCGCCTTGTCAGGAATTGTATCAACGGTTATTGCAGAGATTTTTATTGATGCAAATCAAACATCTTTAACCAGTGCAGATATTCGAGACAGGCGGATTATCATTATAGGTCAAGGGGGTCAAACGGAAGAATATGATAATGGTGATAGCGGAACCTCACTTGAGGTTTATTGGAATAACGGTCGGTCTCAAAAGGTAACACTCACAGATAATTGCGCCTTGACTTTTTCAGCACCGTCGGCTATTGGGCGTTATGACCTCCGCATTATACAAGGCACCGGAGGTGGGCATGACATTACTTCCGTTCCTGCTATTTTTCCTGATGGTCAGCCCGAATGGACACAAGGTGCAGCAGGGGATGAAATTATACTAACCGTACGCTACGATGGCCAGAAATATGTGGCTTTTGATAGCGGATATTACGAGGTAAGCTAATGCCCCCTATTTATCCATATGCAACTTTGAGCCCCGATGCAACC
Source organism: Bacteroidota bacterium (assembly GCA_003556985.1). Classification (GTDB taxonomy): domain Bacteria; phylum Bacteroidota; class Bacteroidia; order Bacteroidales; family PUMT01; genus PXAP01. Next base: position 3,271 of record PWPZ01000275.1, on the reverse strand, counting down.
TCGTCTTTTGATCTGCATTGGTTACATGAGGGTCCTGACGGGATTTCGGGGCATTCTGTAGACTTTAGAAAAAAAGGCGAATCAACATGGATTCCAGCTATAGAGCCTATTATAGGTGGGCTTATGGCGGCCAGTAATCATAAATATTTTTACTGGATTAGGTTATCTGGATTAAAGAGCGATACTATATATGAAGCGATTATACGGCACAGTGAGGGGGATGTAACTGTAGAGTTTAAAACTTTCCCAAAAAGATTGTTTAAGCGTACTCTGTTTGGTATTTGTATTCAAGATGTCCACATAAGAAGATCCGCAACGGGGGCTTGGAACAATGATGTAACAAAAATGGATATCGTAAGTAATGATAACCCAGAGTTTATAATATTTGCTGGAGATTGGATTACTAACGGGGCTGATACGACAAGTTCAAACGCCGACAAACAGGTCGATTGGGTTAAAAACTTTCTACCCAGGCTTGATTGTCACGGCAGATTGGTTCCAATTTTTTATGTGCCGGGGAATCATGAAGTAGGGAACACGCACTGGTCGGGTACTGCTCCTTCACCTCTCTCAGATAATCCCCAGTGTAATGATTTTTGTAAGAATAAAGAGAGATTTGAGCCTTTTGATGTGTATTACGGGCAGATAAAAATAGGGAACTATATCAACATTGTCGGTCTTGACACACACACCCAATGGGCCGAGACGCAGGGGGATTGGTTGGATGAAAACATCGACTCTCAAACCCCAATTGGTATCATACATTATCACAATCCGATGTTTGTCGCTGGTGATCGAGGTACGAGTGGGTTGGAGTCTTGGAGGCAGGGTCTAACAGCGTCAAAGCAATGGATGCCCGCTATATATGATGCAGGTAATTATTTTCTGGGGCTTTCAGGAAATATCCATATCAGAAAAGCAACCTATCAATTGAAAATTCAAGAAACCGAGGAAACTAATAGCATAGAGCTAAAAGACGGAAGATACCTTGTACAAGCTAATGAGGGTGAACGAAGTTTCGTTGAACTCGGCGAGGGATGGACAAGTAATAGAAACACACTCGCTTTTTGGCACACTCGATACACCCAGAGTAGTCGGGAGCATTATTATCGTCTTTGGATAAGAAAAGACGGATATGAGGTTGAGGATGTTGATGTATCAACTCCCAGTTCTGAAATGTTTGAGTTCCCCATTAAACGTGTGAAATTTATGAATTCAAGATCAATCAATAATATAGGAGGTTTATAATAATGTCTAGTTTAACGGATGGTTTAATTAGCTACTGGCGCTTTAATGAAGGGTCGAATACGGAAGTTGTTGATTCACATGGACAAAATGATCTTTTTGTGACCCACGAGGATATGTGGACCACAGATTCAAAACTCGGTACACATGCTATTGAAGCGTCTAGTACTACGCACCGAGCCAGAGGGTCAAATGCTGTGACCAACGCAATCCACTCAGCTATAAGTTCGGGATTTACTTATAGCGGCTGGATAAAGGCTGAGCTTGCGGGTATCCCAGATTTTGGTCCCTTTCTTATAATTCAACAAGCGGGCACATCGAGTACCAGCCCTTCTGAAACCCATTTATTGTATCACCTGCGGGAGGATAGCAGTAATTATGCAAGCGGAACTGTAGTACTAGAACTATCCATCAACGGTTCAGCGGGCAGGGCTCGGATTGGGTGGGATTCACTTAATACGATCTTTAACGGGGCGGATTATGTACATGTGGTTGTAGTAACTGATACCTCTGTTAGCGGGGCTACTAATCAGTTGAAATTATATCTTAATGGAGTTTTACACACAGCCACCCCAAACGTAAGAAACGACGATTTTGGTGCGGGTACAACGATCCTAAATCCTACAAACGCTGAGCTTAATATGTTTGGTACCGCTGATACAAATGCTGGCCGAGAGTTTATGGGATTTATTGATGAGGTAGGGTTATGGGATAGGCAATTAACGGAAGCGGAAATATCGGAGCTATATAACCAAGGCGATGGTTTGGCTTATCCGTTTCCCGGACTACCTACTGTAGTTACTCAGGATACCACCAACAAAACCCCGTCAAGTGTAACCCTTAATGGGGAGTTGACCGATATTGCAGGGTTAGAGTCAGTTGATGTATTTTTCCGTTATCGAAAAACCGTTGATTCTGAATGGATAGAAACGACTCCACAAACACTATCTGAAAATTCGACTTTCGATGCAAACATAATGGCACTTGATTCAAGCACTAATTACACTTTTAAGGCTGTTGTTCAATGGGATAGCGGACAAGAAGAGGAAGTTTCGACAGTAAGTTCTTTTACTACTCTTGATGCAGAGCAGGCTTCAATTACCCTTATATCTCCCCAAGAGGGTCAAGAGTTTGCGGGCACAACCGTGACCTTTGAGTGGGAATTGGAGACAGGGCATACAGGCACTGTCTATCTTTTCGTCAACGCTGAAGTCGATGCTCCTATTGAAGAAGCGGAATACAGCGATGCTATTACAACAACAGGGGTTCACCCGTACAGTGTTGAGGTTCAAAACGTAACTACAAACCCGAGTCAACAAAGCATTAATACTTGGTTCGTTCGATTTGTACCCGATTAAATTATGACAAATAGCTCGATCATATCATTTACAACAGGCACCGGTATTACCCAAAGCTCTGTTATTTCTTTCTTAACAGGTGAGAATGAACCAATAGTTGCACAGTCAACTGTTGGTTCATTTATAACGCATGATAATGTAGTTTTTGCCTTTGAGATATACGGCGATGGAACGTATGGGGGGAAAGATTTTGTACCTGCAGCACAAGGAACAGGCACTATTGAAGCTTCTGCTGAATTATTGGGATTTGGAGACCACGCTATTGCTTCTAATGAAATTGCAATTCAGGTTTTACCTGCAGGCGAAGGGTTAATGGAGGAACATCTTTATTTAGAAGCAAAAGGCGTTAGTGGTCCTATAATTGCCCTTGTGCAAAGGGATTTGGAACAGATAACCTTAGAGTTCAAACAATTTGACCCTCTGTCTACCCACAATATATTCAGGTCATTGGACATTGGCGGAAACCCTGTTACAGAAGGGATACTTCTTTCTGAAGATGTGAATGCTTCTGTTAATTATGTAGACTCCAACGATGTGCAAGCGGGAACAGGGTATCAGTATAAGGTACTATCCAATAATACCAATAATCTTGTCAGACTTGCACCGGGGTCTACTTATGCAGATATAAGAACTGCAGTAAACAGTGTTGATCCTGCAGAAGGAAAAGT
>PWPZ01000136.1 GCA_003556985.1 Bacteroidota bacterium | reverse complement strand
GATTCAAGGTACAGTCAGTCCTGGATTTTGCGGCCGAAAATAAGGAAAAAGAAGAAGAAATAAAATCGGTTATTTTTGAAATAATCAGGACTATGGATTTTGCGGTTAAAAATTCCGCGGTGAATTTTTCGGTTTTCAAGCCGACGGCTCTTGCACCGGTTAAAATACTTGCCAGGGCAGGCACGGGAGATGCTTCAGAAAAAAGCCTGCCGGATGAAATAGAAAAGTTCAGGAACAATATCAAAACACTATGCCAGGCAGCTTACGAAAGGGGAGTACCGGTTATGATAGATGCCGAAGAAAGTCATTATCAGGATATAGTCGATAAGGTGGCATCGGATATGATGGAGCTGTATAACAAAGAAAAACCAATAGTGTACAATACCTTGCAAATGTACAGGCACGACAGGCTGGATTTTCTTAAGGAATGCCTCAGGGAATCGGAAAAAAAGAATTACCATCTCGGATTGAAAATAGTCCGGGGCGCCTATATGGACCAGGAAAGGGAACGCGCCCGGAAAAAAGGATATCCTTCTCCAATATATGCCGACAAGGAAAGCACGGATAATGCCTTTAACTCGGCAATTACAATTTGTCTTAAGAACATCGGCCACACAAGTATTTTTGTTGGCACCCATAATGAAGAAAGCCTTATTTTTCTGATGGAAAAGATGAAGGAATATGATCTGAAAAATAATGATCCCCGCATTTTTGTTTCTCAGCTTTACGGAATGAGCGACCATATCAGCTTTAATATGGCCCATGAATCCTTTAATGTGGTCAAGTATATCCCGTACGGACCGGTACGGTACCTTCTTCCTTACCTGATCAGGAGAGTCGAGGAAAATAAGTCGGTCACCGGTCAGGCAGGCAGGGAACTCCATTTTATCAATCGTGAAATTGAAAGAAGAAATATATTAAAAACCTGAAAACAATGACAATAGATAACCAAAAACAGGCGGTCAGTCTGAAAATACAAAAATCACTCGCATTGCTGATAGCAATCATTGTGATAGGACTGATTTTTTTTGCCAATATATTACCTCACGATACTTTTGGCTTTACCCGGAACGAAATAGCTTTCATGGTACTTGTGGCTTTCGTATTCTATTTCCTTTTTCACTACCTGCGCAACCACAATTATATTTATTATTCAGATGCCGGCGATCAGTTCATTCTGCGTTACTTTTCACTGAGACCCCTTCACGATAGAAAAAATGCCATTGAATTCAGTAAAAGGGAATTTGATAATTATGAGATAACAAAATCTCTGGCAGGCCTTCAGGAAAGCGTCATCATTTACAGAAAAACCCCTAAAGGGATAGCCAAGTATCCTCCGGTAAGCATTACGGCCCTTGATAAAGCCGACAGGAAAAAATTATTTGCCTCTTTTCAAAGGCTGATGCAAGAAAACCAGGCAAGACAATAAAAACATATTTAACAACATACCGGCCACCCTTACAGCTGTCAATCAGATACTTACTGTCTTAATTCATGAGAAAAGTCACATGACTTTATGAGGAAAATCATATATTGGATTATAGTAACTCCCGTACATTTGTAAACAAAGCCAATACCTGTTGCAACCAATTAATATTCAACAAAAAACATTAGCTCATGAACGTTGACAAATTAATTATCGATCTTGAAAAGAAGCATCCGGGAGAGCTGGAATATATTCAGGCTATCCGTGAAGTGCTGGAATCAATAGAGGAAATATATAATCAAAATCCTCAATTTGAATCGGCAGCTATAATTGAACGTCTTATTGAACCCGACAGGGTATTGATTTTCAAGGTTCCCTGGATTGACGACCAGGGTCAGGCCCATGTCAATATCGGGTACAGGGTACAGTTCAATAATGCAATAGGCCCCTACAAGGGAGGATTGCGTTTCCACCCCAGTGTTAACCTGAGCATTTTAAAATTCCTTGGTTTTGACCAGATTTTTAAAAATTCTCTTACCACTTTGCCGATGGGAGGTGCAAAAGGTGGATCTGACTTCAACCCCAAAGGAAAATCCAATGCAGAAATAATGCGTTTTTGTCAGTCGTTCATGCTTGAGATATGGAAGCTCATCGGGCCCGATATTGATATTCCGGCAGGTGATATAGGCGTGGGAGGAAAAGAGATAGGTTACATGTTCGGAATGTACAAAAAACTTACCAAAGAACATACCGGAGTTATGACCGGTAAGGGAAGAAACTGGGGAGGCAGTCTGATCAGGCCAGAGGCCACCGGATTCGGTACTGTATTTTTTGCCGAGGAAATGCTGAAAACCCGGGAAGAATCATTTATGGGTAAAATTGTTGCAGTATCGGGCTTCGGGAATGTTGCCTGGGGCGCCATAAAAAAAGCCACCGAATTGGGTGCAAGGGTAGTGACGATATCTGGCCCCGACGGTTATATTTACGATCCCGACGGCATAACCGGCGACAAGATTGATTACCTGCTGGAGCTCAGGGCATCCAACCAGGATATTGCCAAGCCCTATTCATTTGAATTTCCCGATGCACAGTTTCATGAAGGAAAAAGACCATGGGAGATAAAGTGTGATATTGCACTGCCCTGTGCAACACAGAATGAGCTTAACGCTGAGGATGCACAAATGCTTGTTGATAATGGCTGCATATGTGTTTCAGAGGGTGCAAACATGCCATCTACTCCTGAAGCAATAGATATTTTTCTTGAGAACAAGATACTTTACGGGCCGGGTAAGGCAGCCAATGCAGGAGGGGTGTCAACCAGCGGACTCGAACAGACACAGAACGCGATGAAATTGAGCTGGACTGCAGAAGAGGTCGAGGAAAAACTGCATCTTATCATGAGAAATATTCATGAATCCTGCGTTAAATACGGAACCGAGCCCGATGGATATGTCAATTATATGAAGGGGGCAAATATCGCTGGATTCATGAAAGTTGCCAATGCAATGCTTGATCAGGGCGTGATCTGAATCCTGAGCCGGAATGAACCGGCAAAATCCAGGCAAGCTGAACTACCCGGTATTCACCGGGTAGTTCTGTTTTCACGTCCGGCGGCATTCACTCCCGCAGCCATGATTTATTAATTTCGGGACAAAAAAAATCTATAATCACTGCTACTTCCACCATAAACCGGCAAATAACCTTTCCTGACCGGTAAAAAAGTACATTATATCGGAATCTGCATCATGGATTTTTTGTATATTTAATCCGAATCAGTTTTATAAATTCTGAAAAGTTACCGGTCTGAAAACCATCCCGATCAACGCCTGGCAATTTCCGGAAGGGTCAAAATGTGTTTTCCTGGTATAATTTGTTACATGGGATATTCGGGCTTTTCTACCAAACATAAATTTGTCAAATGCTGGATATAAACGACCCCCAGCTGAAATATAAGATCGGCATAACACTTATTCCAGGAATAGGCAGCATTCTGGCAAAGAAAATAATTGAATTTACGGGAAGTCCCGAAGAAGTTTTCAAAAGCAGCGAAAGCCTGCTGGAAAAAATACCAGGCATTGGTAAAACCCTTGCAGGGAAAATTGCCGGGAGGCAGATAACCGATGAAGCAGAGAAAGAAATTGAATTCATAACAAAATACCGGGTTAAGGCTTACTACTTCCTTGATGATGATTATCCCGAAAGACTCAAACAGTGCCCTGATTCGCCGCTGATCCTTTTCTCCAAAGGCAATGCCAACCTACATCATCCCAGAATACTTAGTATAGTGGGCACCCGCAATGCCACCGCCTACGGACTTGAGTTTTGCAAAAATCTTATACATGATCTTGCTGCAGGTGGTTACGATCCGGTTATTATGAGCGGACTGGCTTATGGAATCGACATTGCAGCACACAAAGCTGCTCTTGAAAACAACCTGCATACAATAGCGGCCCTTGCACATGGCCTTTCAACCATTTACCCTCCCCTGCACAGGAATATCGCTGAAAGGATTACCTTGCAGGGAGCACTGGTTACAGATTTTCCGGGAAAAATGAAGCCTGAAAGAGGTAATTTCATTAAGCGCAACCGGTTGATTGCAGGTATGGCAGATGCCACTATTGTAATCGAATCGGCAACAAAAGGAGGAGCCCTGCTGACAGCCGACCTGGCAAACTCCTACAACAGAGATGTTTTTGCTCTTCCGGGAAGGATAACCGATAAAAGATCGCAGGGCTGCAATAACCTCATCAAGTCCAATAAGGCCGCTCTTATAGAAAACATAAAGGATCTCGAATATATCCTTGGTTGGGCCCCATTAAAGCAAGCCGGCAAAACCGGAGTTCCCGGTCCCGAAGATAGTTTAACCGAAGAAGAGAAAGCCATACTGATGCTATTGAAAAACAACGATGAAATGTCGGCCGACCGGCTCTCGGTTGAAACGGGATTTGGAGCAGGGAAGACATCCTGCCTGCTTCTTGAGCTTGAATTTAAAGGCTCTATTACAAGTCTCCCGGGAAAAAGATACAGGCTTTCTGTCCGATCCTCCATTGCATCATCGGCCGGGTAATGAAAAAAAAAATCATTTTCAGTCAAAAAAAACGCTCAAAATTAAGTATGTTTACCATCCAATTATTTACAAGCATAAATATATGAATACAAAAGCAGAAAGATTCATGGCAAATATTATTGCCAGAAATCCCGGTGAACCTGAGTTTCATCAGGCGGTTCAGGAAGTGGCCGAAACCCTGATTCCTTTTATTGAAGAAAATCCAAAATACAAGCATGGAAAAATTCTTGAGCGTATTGCCGAACCGGAACGAATTATCATATTCAGGGTACCCTGGATTGACGATAAAGGTGATTTTCAGGTCAACAGGGGATTCCGTATCGAAATGAACTCGGCGATAGGTCCGTATAAGGGGGGACTTCGTTTTCACCCGACCGTTAACCTGGGTATCTTGAAGTTCCTGGCCTTTGAGCAGGTTTTTAAAAATTCTCTCACCACTTTACCCATGGGGGGAGGAAAAGGGGGTTCGGATTTTGACCCCAAAGGAAAAAGTGATAATGAAGTGATGAAATTCTGCCAGAGCTTTATGTCCGAACTCAGTCGCCATATCGGGCCTGACACAGATGTTCCTGCCGGAGATATTGGTGTGGGAGGAAGAGAAATTGGCTTCCTGTTTGGTCAGTATAAAAGACTGCGGAATGAATTTACTGGTGTTCTTACAGGAAAAGGCCGTGAATGGGGCGGCAGCCTGATAAGGCCCGAGGCAACAGGATACGG
>PWPZ01000163.1 GCA_003556985.1 Bacteroidota bacterium | reverse complement strand
GGTTAACGAATGGTTAAGAAAAAACAGTGAAATGCCACATGCCGTAAACGTGTTCTCACAGGGAAAGCATGCGCGCCGCAGCCGTCTTTTATATCGATACGCGCTACCTGATTCTGTACAATTAGGGATAATAGTTCCTGAAGCCGGAAATTCCATACCACAGGAATCCTCCTCGGCGGAAGGCTTTACTGAAACTCTGCGTGAACTGATGGCATACATTTATACAAGGACTTTATTTAATTCCCGGTGGCACTACCGCAGAATAGTGGCATCTGTTGAATAAACGGTTATGCTCCCTGAATTTCTATATATTTGCAGAAGTTGTTAATATTTCGCAAAATTTCATGCATAGACACGACGACATAAAACCTTACGGAGCCAGGCAGGCCGATTTTGACAGGCGTTACCTGCAGATGGCGCGTATCTGGGCCGGAAATTCCTATTGCGTTCGCAGAAAAGTTGGCGCGCTTATTGTTAAAAATAAAATGATCATTTCCGACGGCTATAACGGCACACCCTCAGGCTTTGAGAACGTGTGCGAGGATGAAACCGGGAAAACAAAATCCTATGTTTTGCATGCCGAAGCGAATGCAATAACAAAGGTTGCCAAATCGAATAATAGCAGTGAAAACTCAACGTTATATATTACCGCTGCTCCTTGTATGGAATGCTCAAAACTGATCATCCAGGCCGGGATCAAAAGAGTTGTATATTTCGATCATTACCACAGTGAAGATGGAATTCAGCTTCTTAAGCGGGCAGAGATTGAGCTTGTTCAGATGGAGGAATGACCGCAGGGAAAATGGCTGTAGCTGCCAGGCCGGAATATGATTATGAGAGTTAACACAGTGATATCAGGGCGACACAGCTACAAATATGATAAATAACTTATAAACAATATTATATGAATTTCAGAATAAAAGCATCTTCAACATATTTACCGCTTATTTTTGCAATTGTACTTATCCTGGGAATGCTGATAGGGGTAAAACTTGTTGACCCTTCCGGTGAACGATCAATGTTTGTTTATCCCAAAACCGATAAACTTTCAGGTGTCCTTAATTTCATAGAGATGGAATATGTGGATTCGGTTTCCCGTGAAAAACTTGTTGAAGAAACCATTCCCACCGTATTAAAAAATCTCGATCCCCACTCGGTGTATATTCCCGCCAGAGACTTGCAGCGGGTTACCGAACCTCTGGAAGGAAATTTTGATGGCATAGGCATCCAGTTCAATATGTTGAGCGATACCGTGGTGGTAATTCAGACAATTTCGGGAGGGCCTTCGGAAAGAATAGGGATTGCTCCGGGCGACCGAATAGTAGCCATTAACGATTCGGTGGTCGCCGGCGTTGATATGGCCGACGGAGATATTGTCGATAAACTGAGAGGATTGCGGGGCACTACCGTTAAGGTAGGTGTAAAACGTCAGGGAATTCCCGGAATGATGGAATTTGAAATAACCCGCGACCGTATTCCTTTATATAGTGTGGATGTTTCGTATATGATAAATGATGAGATCGGTTATATCAAAATCAGCCAGTTTTCAAGAACCACCTTCAGGGAATATATGGAGGCAGCCGAAGAGTTAAATGCCAGAGGCATGAAGAAGCTCATTCTTGATCTTCGCGGTAACGGTGGAGGATATATGGATCAGGCTACCAGTATCGCCGACCAGTTTCTGGAAGAGGGGAACCTGATTGTCTATACGGAAGGCCGTGCCAGTCAGCGAAAAAACGTTTATGCCACCTCAAACGGCATAAATCTGAATACCGAATTGCTTGTCCTGATTGACGAATGGAGTGCCTCGGCCAGCGAGATCATTGCCGGGGCGGTACAGGATAATGACAGGGGACTTGTGGTAGGGCGACGCTCTTTTGGAAAGGGACTGGTACAGAATCAGACCATGTTTTCCGACGGGTCGGCCCTGAGGCTGACCGTGGCCCGCTATTATACCCCGACCGGTCGGAGCATACAAAAACCATATGATGCGGGCTCCGATGAATATTTTAATGACCTCGACCAGCGCTTTCTCCATGGAGAGTTTGATGTTGAAGACAGTATCAAATTTGATGACTCTCTGAGGTTCATAACTCCGGGAGGCAATGTAGTATACGGTGGCGGGGGTATAATGCCCAATGTTTTTATTCCCCGCGATACTATCGGATTTACCGATTATTATAATCAGATAACCAGGCAGGGACTTGTTTACAGGTTTGCTTTTGATTATTCCGACAGGAACCGGTCTACGCTGATTGAGTATGATAATGCTGAAGATATAAGCCGGCATCTCGACCGGCAGGGCATTCTGGATAAGTTCGTCAGTTTTGCCCAAAGCCAGGGTGTTGAAGCCAATTCCCAGCAAATTGGCAGGTCGCGCGAAATAATCCATACTCAGATCAAGGCTTATATTGCACGGAATATTATTGACAATGAAGGGTTTTATCCAATCATTGCGAATATAGATGAAGCGCTGCAAAGATCCATCAACCTTTTGGAAGAAGGCCCCGTGGCCGATATGATCACCAGAAATTAAAAGCCTGATAATCTTTTTTCTCCGTTTTTAAACCTTTCCTGTTTGATTCAGTCAAAATAGCAGAAACAGCAGGAAATTATTTTAATCATTTAAAATTATGGCTATGAAATCATGGAGAATTAAAACAGCTTTATTTTTTGCAGTGACACTCATTATGGCATCCGGCTTCGATGCGATTGCCCAGAGAGGTCAGGGAATGTCAGGAAGGGGCGGAATGCAGGAGGGTTGCCCCAATATACCCGGCCTGACCGAAGAACAGAGATCAGAGATCATGGATCTGCGTACCAGTCATATGTCAGAGATGCAGCAGTACCGCGATCAGATCGATATTAACAGGGCACAGTACAGGGCGTTGATGCGAAGTGAACCCGCCGATATGACTGCAATTGAGGCTAACATTGAAGAGCGGGCGGATATCCGTACACAGATGCAAAAAAAACAGGCCGGGCACCACCAGTCCGTCCGGCAACTGCTGACCGAAGAACAGAGGGTTTGGTTTGACAGTGCTACCAGGGGCGGGGCCGGAGCACGTCAAGGAATGAGAACTGCAGGACGCGCCGGTAGAGGATTTAATTGTCCCGCAGCACCCGGCGGAAGAGGAATGCGCGGGGAGGGAATCATGAGAAACCAGCGTGGATTCAGAGGCTTGTAATCGATAATTGGTGAATAATCAATATGCCGGATCACATAAAGAGAAATGATGTCACATCAGCGAATTAATAAACAGATACAAATTGCTGGCGTGTGAGATCGACCGCAAGTCAATGAATTATGGATGATCCATGGGTTGAAAAAAATCCCCGTAAAAAAAAGCTGTTACCTTATCCGGTAACAGCTTTTTTTATAATGGTCTTCTATAATCTGAGGGTATGTCGTCGTATAGAAAATTGACCTGAAGGTCGAATTCTCATGAAGTGTAATTGTTTTTTTGCTATTTTCTTCAGATGAGAAATTGACTGCGTCGATTTTCCATGTTATATTCAATGCTTTGTTGAGTATTATCAAGATAGAAAATTCATGTATATTTGCCCATATATTTTAATGCAGAATAATATGACCTTTACTAACGGGAATAAACCTTTTGCCGGCTTCCCTCCGTTTTCCACCGAAGAGTGGGAAGAGCTGATCAGAAAAGACCTGAAGGGGGCCGATTATGAAAAAAAGCTTATCTGGAAAACTCATGAAGGGATTCCTATCCGGCCCTATTACACTGCTGAAGATCTTAAAAATCTTGAACATCTGAAATCGGTTCCCGGTGAGTACCCCTGGGTGAGAGGAAAAAAACGATCGGGCGACTGGCTGGTGAGGCAGGATATTGTTGTTGACGATTTGGAACATGCAAATACCAGGGCGCTGGATGCCCTGATGAAAGGCGCGACATCAATTGGTTTTGTATTGGATGACAACCGGGAATATTCACCGGAAGAGATAGCTTCTTTGCTTAAGGATATCTGCCTGGCATCTGCCGAAATAATTTTTATAACCGATAATCCCCGGACTGGACTGCCCTCCATCATAGAAAGGGAAAATATTTCAAGAGGCGGGACCGATTCCCAGCCGCACGGCTCTGTTGAATATGATCCTCTGGGTTATCTGTTCACCACCGGTAATTACCCCGGCAGCGATGAGAAAGGGTCTTTTGATGCTGCTATATCAATGGTTGAAAATGCCGTCAGGTTTCCAAACTTTACCGTCCTGAACGTTAATGCTTCAGTATTTCATAATGCGGGAGGATCGGCGGTACAGGAACTTGCCTTTGCCATGGCTTCAGGGGCGGAATACCTCGAAAGGCTTACCAGCGGAGGGGTTGCCGCCGCGCTGGCAGCCGGAAAGATCAGGTTTACTTTTGCCTCCGGCAGTAACTACTTCATGGAAATTGCCAAATTCAGGGCAGCCAGATACCTGTGGACTAAAGTGCTGGAGGCATGGGAAATCGACCCGGAGATAGCAGGGAAAATGTTCATCCACTCGGTTACCTCTCATTGGAACAAAACCATTTACGACCCTTACGTCAATATGCTGCGCTCAACAACGGAGGCAATGGCAGCCGTGCTGGGAGGGGCCGATTCGCTGACTATTGGCCGGTTCGACAAAATTTTCAAAAAGGAAGGGACTCTCTTTTCAGAGCGGATTGCCCGCAATACCCAGCTAGTTTTAAAGGAGGAAGCCTATTTTGACAAAGTGGCCGATCCTGCTGCAGGCTCTTACTATATTGAATCGCTTACCGCGTCACTGATTGAAAACTCATGGAACCTTTTCCTGGAAATCGCCGGACAGGGTGGCATGGTTGATGCATTCCGCAATGGTTTTGTTCAGGACAGTATTGAGGAAACCGCAGGCAAACGGGATCACTATATTGCTACCCGGAGGGATGTTTTGCTGGGCACAAACCAGTATCCCGATTCTTCCGAAAGGGTTTTGGAAAGAATTGATCAATCTGTTTTCCGGCCGGCACAGACTGCCTCTGAAAATGCTGTGGCCAGGCCGCTAAAGCTTTATCGCGGGGCCATGGAATTTGATGAGCTGAGACTGAAAACCGAAAAAGCAGCCGGCGGCAGACCTAAGGTGTTCCTTCTTACCTATGGAAACCCCGTTATGCGAAAGGCCAGGGCAGGATTCTCCTCGGGCTTTTTCGGGTGCGCCGGTTTTGAAATAATCGACAGCAACGGGTTCAGCGACCCTGAATCAGGTGTTAAAGC
>PWPZ01000062.1 GCA_003556985.1 Bacteroidota bacterium | reverse complement strand
CATTCATTTTCAATTCAACCCCGGATACCCGGTTAATTTGGGAAATCCCTGAATATCTTGCTTTATCTGCATTTCGCCGGTTTTTATGCTGTCGGATATATTAAGCAGCTCTTCGGCTGATACTTCCTTTATAAATGAGCTGTTTTTGAACAGTAATAAAAATTTATTACCCTCCGGCATGTTTATCGCAATAATATCGGCTTGTGTAAGCGATGTAACAATCAGTACAAGCGGAAAGTTGTCGTTCAGAATTATGTCATTGGTTGAAACCGAGTCGTTTTCGTTAATGAGAGGAATAACGCCTTTATCCATAAGCCTGACAAGGGTGTTGGTAGCATTCATGTTGCGTATGGGGTTTTCTATTACATCCTTTGTAAGTAATATCTGTGCAACCGTCTGTTCAAAATCTTCAAAATAATTTTGATATGCCTTTATAAGTTCTACCTGGCCGACTGCTGCGACAGCCTGTTGAGCTGTAATGCCCTCCGGAGGCCTGTCAAAACCAAGTCTTAATGCGCCAAGAGCAATGGCTCCGGATGAGACGATCATAACCCGTGCTCCCGAATTTTGCAGGTTGGCGCAAATCATGGTGAGGCGCTCAAGCTTCTCTCCAGAAAGCATTCCTCTGTTGTCGAACAGGGTTTCTATTTCTATTTTAAAAACAATTTTCATAATGCATCCTGCTATTCGATTAAATTTTTAATGGCATTTCCGGCCTTTTCAAAATGAAAGTCCGCCATCTCATTATTCATCTTTTCCCTGATAAGGTCATTGCGCAGATTGCCAATACTGCCTTCATGGATATGATCAATCTTTTTGTGTGCAACAAAAGTGCCGTTTGCTATTTTATCTGCAACCTGCCTGTAGGCATCCCTGAATGAAACTCCGCTATTAACCAGTTTATTAACCTCCTCAACACTGAACAGATCCCGGTACAGCTCTTTTTCGGTTATGCCGGATGTTATGCTGATCTTATTAATTACCAGTTCTGTTATTGCAAGCATTTCCAGCAACAGATCAAAAGAAGGAATAAATCTTTCCTTGATCTGCTGGAAGTCCCTGTGGTATCCCGAAGGCAGGTTTGAACTTATAAGGGCAATCTCATGTGCAAGTGCCTGAAGCTTGTTTCCCCTGGCACGCACAAGTTCAAATACATCAGGGTTCTTCTTGTGGGGCATGATGCTCGAACCGGTAGTAAATTCATCGGGCAAAGTGATAAAGCTAAAATTCTGACCGGAATACATGCAGATGTCCATGGCCAGTTTCGATAATGTTGCACCAACCGAACCAATTGCAAAAGCAACTGTTTTTTCCATTTTCCCCCGGTTCATTTGCGCATTTACAACATTAACGTGCATGCCGTCGAAGCCCAGCAATTCTGTCGTCAGACTACGGTCAATCTTAAACGAAGACCCGAAACCGGCTGCCGAACCAAGCGGGTTCCGGTTTGTTAGTTTATAGGCAGCCCGGAGAAGGGTCATATCTTCGCTGAGGCTTTCGGCGTAAGCGCCAAACCAAAGTCCGAACGACGAAGGCATAGCTATCTGCATATGTGTATACCCCGGCATAAGAACCTCCCTGTGTAGTTCGCTAAGGGAAATAAGAGTGTCAAACAAAGATTCTGTGCGGATTGCTACCTCCCTGAGCCTGTCTCTTGCAAACAGTTTCATATCCAGAAGTATCTGATCATTCCTCGAACGAGCAGTATGGATCTTTTTTCCGGTATCGCCAAGTGCCGTTGTCAGCATATTTTCGATCTGGCTGTGTATATCTTCTGCCTTATCCTCAATAACAAAATCACCCTGTTCTATTTGCCTGAGAATGTTTTTGAGTTCATTATCCAGGGCTGCAAGCTCATCACCGGTGATCATATTAATGCTTTTCAGCATCCTGGCATGGGCTATGCTTCCAATCACATCCCAGATTGCAAGACAGAGGTCAGTTTCACGGTCTTTGCCGGCAGTAAATTCATCAACAAGACTGTTGACATCAATTCCTTTTTCCCATAGTTTCATAATGTGAACAATTTGTATTAACCGGTTAACGCCCCCGGGCAAAGTAAGGTGGAGCCGGACTGTTTAAAAAATTGACTGTGTATGTATTTTAAGTAAGCCGCCAGCGGTACTTATCCTGCAGCGGAGGTACTCAGTGGTCCTTTTTCCATCAGAGGTACTTATCCATCAGAAGTTCTTGCCTGATACAGTAATGGCATGGTGAGCCATCAGCCTGATAGCATTTATCTTAATGAACCCTTCGCTGTCCTGCTGATTGAAACCGCCCTCAATATCCATGCTTGACAGATCCTGGTCGTATAGCGAGCTGTGCGATTCCCTTCCGTCTATCATAACATTTCCTTTATAGAGCGTAAGGTAAACCACCCCATCTATCAGCTCCTGGCTTTTGTTCATTGCAGCCATAAGGAATTCCATTTCCGGACTGAACCAGAAGCCGTTGTAAACTATCTCTGCAAATACGGGCGACAACATATTCCTTAAACGCATCACCTCCCTGTCCATCGCAATGCCTTCAATATCCATATGGGCTTTCAGAAGTATTTCGGCACCGGGGGTTTCATAAATCCCCCTTGACTTAATCCCCACATACCGGTTTTCCACCATGTCGAGCAATCCAATACCGTTTTCGGCTCCCAGCCGGTTCAGGTACTGGAATAATTCAAGAGCCCCTGTTTTTACTGTTTTATCATCCGGATTTACCACTTTGACAGGTAACCCGTCCTTGAAATGTATTTCAATACGGGTTTCTTTGTCAGGAGCATCCTGAGGCAGGTTGATCCGGGAAATAATTTCGCGGCCGGCCCTGAAAGCGGGATCTTCAAGTATCCCCGCCTCATGGCTTATGTGCATCAGATTATCATCTTCACTATAGGGTTTCTTAAGCGTAGCCTTTACCGGGATCCCTTTTTCTTCCGCATAATTTAACAGATCGGTCCTTCCTTTGAATCTTTCAAGAAACTCCTTGTTCTTCCATGGAGCGAAAACTTTTATTTTCGGATTCAGGGCATAATAGGTCAGTTCGAATCTCACCTGGTCATTGCCCTTTCCCGTTGCCCCGTGGGAAACATAACCTGCATTTTCCTGACCGGCAATCTCTATCTGCCTTTTTGCTATGACCGGCCTGGCTAGCGCAGTACCCAGAAGATAACGGCTTTCATAAATTGCATTTGATTTTATGGCGGGAAATATATAACCGGTGACAAACTCTTCTTTAAGATCTTCAATGCAGACTTTCGATGCACCAATTTCAAGGGCTTTCTCCCTGGCTTCTTCAAAATCATCATCCTGTCCGACATCGGCAATATAGGCAATTACCTCATAACCTTCATCAATCAGCCATTTCAGAATTACCGAAGTATCCAGTCCGCCGCTGTAAGCCAGCACAATTTTTTTCTTGTTATTGCTCATGATTTTAAATGATTTTATTTTAATAATTTATGATTTATAAGTTACCCGGAATGATTTACAAAGAATTTATTCAGAATAATTGTTTAAAACGATTTATACAGGTTTGCAGCCGTTCAGGAATGAGCCTGCTCCCTGATTTGCAATACGGATTATTATCTTTTCGGGAATCTCTTTGCAGTCAATGTACAGGGAAGGTGATTATGATTAAAATATTCTCACTTAATGGTGTTTTTAGCTGTTTAGCGCCGCCGGAATTTCTGTGGTAAGAACCCTGTGCACCTCCTGCCTTCCTATCCCTTCTCTGGAAATAACAAGGATAGTGTCGTCGCCTGCAATTGTTCCCAGGATCTCAAATGCCTTCATACGGTCTATTCTCAAAGCGATTCCTCCTGCGAACCCCGGCAGTGTTTTTATTATTACCATATTTCCACTGTAATCTATGGAAAGGAATCCGCGGTTAACAGTATCTTTCATTTCTTCACCAGAGAATTTATCTTCCTTTTCGCCCGGCAAAACATAAATATACCCTTTTTCATTATCGGCTACCTTTCCCGCCTTCAGCAGTTTAAGATCACGGGAAAGAGTCGCCTGAGTATATTTAAATCCTTTTTGGTTGAGCATGGACAGCAATTCTTCCTGGTTGCTGATCTTATGATTTTTAATTATCCTGCTGATCTCCAGCAATCGTCTTGTTCTGTTCATTATCTGTTATCTTAATACTAATGAAAGCGTATAAATATGCATATACAATGCAAATATATGCAATTAATTTTATTAAGCTCTAATACAACCTAAATTTATTGTTATTTATAATGCATAAAACCTTGTAGAGTGCTGGAGTTTTTGAATATGGCCTGGTCAGGAGATGCTGCGGCAATAATAGCAGCTTTGTAATGTTATATGATTATGATTTTGTGTTCCCCGGTTTTTAATCAACCTGTTTTTTTGGTATATTTAAACCGGCCGGACTATGAATTAAAGAAGTCACATAATTAGCAATTATCTTAATAATAAAGGATATTATCATGATGAACCGTTTTTTAACATTTTTCTGTGTGCCTGCATTCCTTTTTTTTGTTTTCATTGCATCAGCTTCCGGCAGTGATGAGCTGATTGAATATTTTTCGACTAAAGCAGTGCCGGTTAGCCATATTGACGATCTTGATGAAATCATCGGCCAGGCCGGATCTCACCGGCTTGTTCTGCTCGGGGAAGCATCGCATGGCACGGCTGAATTTTACAGCTGGAGATCAGAAATAACAAAAAGATTAATCGCAGAAAAGGGATTTTCTTTTATCGCCGTCGAAGGTGACTGGGCTTCTATATACATGCTGAACAAATATGTGAAAAGTCTTCCCGGAGCTGCCTCTTCAGCCCGGGCGGTTCTCCGTGGTTTTGACAGGTGGCCTGAATGGATGTGGGCCAATACGGTTATTGAGGAACTGGCAGAGTGGTTGCGTGATCACAATAAAGAACTGCCGCATAATGAAAAAGTTGGTTTTTACGGGATGGATGTTTACGGCCAGTGGGATGCTATGGATGATCTGATAGAATATGCCAGGGAATATATGCCTGAGCATTTCAGTAGAATAAACCAGAACCTGCAATGTTTTGCTGCCTACGACAGGGATGAATGGGTTTACGGAAGGGCTGTTACCGGCAGGGGCCACCCTTCGTGTGAAGAAGGCCTTCAGGAGGTAGTGGAGCTGCTGCAGGAGTCGTCGTCACGCTTGCGGCAGGAAGATGCCCGGAAATTCTTTCGCGCCAAACAAAATGCATGGGTGGTAAAAAATGCAGAGGATTTCTTCCGGCCAGCTGTT
>PWPZ01000225.1 GCA_003556985.1 Bacteroidota bacterium | reverse complement strand
TTTGATTTACAAGATACATCATTCAAACAGCACCACATCTCCTTCATTCACATCATCCCCACCGTCAACAAATATCGCAACAGATGCGGTATTCTGAACACTCACTATCTCAATAGTTCCGATAGGGATGCGTACTGCCTCATCAAGTCCCTCTACCTGCATCAGTCTTGCAATCTGAAGCTGCTGCTTTTCTCTTACCCCGTCGTTTGCGCCTGCGTTAATTATAACACCATTTTCAAGCAGTTGAACGATCTTTCCCATGCGGACTTCACGTGCTGCCGGTCTGCTCACTTTGCCGGCATTATCACTAACCATCGTTACAAGATTTTCTCCTATGTCATCCACTGCATCGTAAGTGGCACGACCAATAGCACTTTCCATAAACTCTGCACCGCGAAAACTCACATTCTGCATCCTGGCATCAAAAGATGCTCCTGTTGCCGATCCGCTCCCCTGTACAGAACCAATAATAACACCCGATTCTGCATTAACCATCCTTGCAGTGAGACCAACACGTCCCCTTGTTCCACCTACACCTACTCTTCCTACTCTCACCCTTCCGGTAGATTCAAGATTGAATTGGGTGACAGTGCCAAATATCAGGGCATCTGCCCCAAGAAGGCGCCCTAAATCAACTGCACGGGAAGGATCAACCACACCCGAACTTATTAAATTCTGCTCAGAAAGGATCGTATTTAAACGATCACGTTCCACCAGCTGAAAATTAACCTGCTGATTAACCATGTAATCGGTCAGCAATGCACTTATCTGCTCACCAACGTTAATACGCGCAAATCTGTAGTCGCCTCTGTATTCGAGGGGTATAATAGCTATAGTAATGGGCTCGTCTTCTGCAGACGCTGCATGTCCTGAAAAAGAATACGTATCAGGAAAGAGAAGGAATGAAATCAGAACACACAAAAAAGTACTTTTTAATAACAAATAATTTTCCATTGTTGATTCTGTTTTAATAAATTTGACATAGTTATTTTTTTAATGTTATTATATGAAAGCAATTCTCACCCCAAGCATAAAGCTCAAGAAATCGGATGAATAATCATTGGCTTCACTGTCCAAAATGGAATTATATTTCACACCAAGATCAAAGAAGAAATTATTTGAAACCCGAAACAGCAATCCGCCTCCAATGCCATACCCAACTTCTTCCGATTGGCTCTCGAAGCCAAAACCTTCAGATTTGAGGAAATGCAATCCCCCTTCCAGTGCTGCATAAGGAGCATACCCCCCTTCACCAAAATAGTACCGAACACCCAGAAGTAAAGGTATTGAGGTTAAGGTTATATCAGCTATTTCCGAATCGGCATCCCACATCAAGTATCCCGAAGTAGCTGTGATTTCTATCCCAGGAGAGAGCTCAAAGAACAGGAATCCGGTTCCGACGTAGCCCGGCCTGGCGAAATCTCGGAAATCCCCCAGGGGCAATGTCATACCCCCCTGAGCACTTATTCCGATATTTCCCTGGCTGTGCGCGAGTGCCGGGACTGCTAACAGAATAACTAAAAGAGTCAAAAAATTTTTCATAAGCTTGTGGTTTAGGTTTAGGTTTAGGTTTATACCAAATAAATATAAGGAAAAAACAAATCCACGCAACTTTTTTTTGATCAAGGCCTTGCTGAAGGTTGTCATCTCCCTCCTTCTCCAGATATATAATTCATGGGCTCCTCATCGATTACTTATACCATGAAAGAATATATTGGCATTTAGGATTCAACAGTTTGAAAAGCATCTTTACTGGATAACGACATAATAATTTCATTGATAATAAGATGCTTATGACAAGAATAAGCTAAAGCCAAGCGGTACCTGCTGTAGCCCAAAGTTTTGTATTTTCCGGACAATATTTGACTTCTTGTTTTTTACAGGAAAAAATATCTGTGAAAAGCAGGAGTTGAATTATTTATTTTCTTATTTTTATTATATGAATAAATCTCATAGTGTTGCAGAGGCATTTATACAATAAAAGCCTCTAAAAGTCCTGCATCCTGATTTTATCTCTTTTCCACATAATAACAAATACAAAATATAAAAATTAAAAGGAAAGTAGGCCATTATGAAAAACAAACGAAAAACCATCATTCCGGCACTCTTATTTTGCTACCTGTTTTTTATCTTTATTTCCTCAACTTCCCAGGATAAAGCAGAAGTATGGGTCCATTTAAATGTTGAAGCAGTGTATGAGGAACATTTCCTGGCAGGCGAATCACCAACAAGGGTGAACACTTCGTCGGATATTAGTTTCACGCATTCGGCATTGTACACAATTAACCGTTTAAAGATGGGAAAGGACTATCTATATATGGCTGTTCAGAATTTGGATGCAACCGCGCCCAGGGCTTTGGTCCCTACCCTGAAAGTAATTCAAACCCACCCATGCCAGGATGGCCAGTCTCTGCTCATTGGCAAGGCAGAAAAAGAAATTGCGGCTGAGCTTTATAAGGCACGGGTTACTCTTGGAGTAAAGCCGGCAGGACAGGACCGGGTCAGTTTACAGTTCTGGCCTGTTGAAATTGACCTGGAAGGATCGGATTGCTCCAATTCTCAATGTGTAAATGGATTTGGGTTCAATGGTATTTATGATATCGGCGAGGACCCTGAATCAGCAGTGGAAGATGAAGATGGTTATGAGGAAATATCCGGCTATGAACTGCTGGAAATTGATTTCCAGCTGCTCCGGAACTTAGGGGCAGGTAGCGATGAAATTCCCCTGACCATACCGATCAATATTAATAAAGCACATAACGAGGTCCATGAAACACCTACAGGACCTGTGGAACTTGTATATAACTTTCGTGTGACGGGCTGGATAGGTGCTCCAACGGCAGCAGAATAGAACTCAAATCTCTTGCTGCGCTTCCGGCCGGCAATAAAAAACTGCCACGGGGTTTCCAAATATTTAACGGAGACTGAGGAGTGAGATCGTAATTTCCCACTTTTACCATAGCCGAAAGGCTTGACATCTCCATGCTTCCGACAAGCATCTTTGACATAATTAATGGCTCAGGAAATAATTCCCTTGATGAAAAGTGTTTCGGCACAAGGAGCCTGCTTCTGCTGATTAACCGGATTGGTTTTTGGGACTGGTTTTTAAAGCTTTAACGATCAGGGTTTCTCCAAAAAGGACGCTTCTGGAAAACATCGTTTTGAAAACACTCTTATTTATTTCCAACGTCCCTTGCTTTTTACCTGTTCTGATATAAAGCCAATAAGTTGATAAGTATATTAACGGAAGAAAAAGGCAGTACACAAAACTAACCGGCTTAATTCTGTTGGTTGTTACTTTATCTATTTTAAATCCTTTTGTATGGAGTAAATACCTTAATTCCGGAAATGAAATCATACCTATATGATGGAGCGGACTGGGATTGTTTTCATCCAATGGCGAATTGCATTTATGATGATGTCCTGTAATAAACCACTTCCACCTTGATCTTAAGCTACTTGCATTTGGGGTTGAAATAATAATCTCCCCTTTATTCTTGAGGATTCGATTAACTTCGCCTATAAAGTCAAATTGCCTGTCAATATGCTCTATCCCGTCAATACATAATAAAATATCACACGAATTATCAGCAAGAGGTAGCGTTTTAGTCATATCCCCCTTAATAAAATCAGGGTGCTCTATTTCTAAAATATTTTCAATATCAATTGCTATAATATTTTTAAAACCGGCGTCTTTTAATCTTTGAACAAATGCTCCGGCCCCTGCTGGAACATCTGCAATAATGCTATCCGTATCTTTTCTGCGTATCAGGTTAAAAACAGTTTCATGAGTATTCTTTGAAGTATTAATACTAATTCCCTTATAGTTTCTTCTCATTTTATTTTTTCTCAATAAATGCCGACAGTCGGATTAACGAATATAAGAAAACAAAATACCAATTAACAAAATCACCGGAACCTTTTCTCCAGAACTTTTTCACGATAGTTAAAAATATCTTCAAGCTGCCGCCGGATTACCAGGCTGTTGGCAATAGCTCCCAGGAATCCCATAGGAGGCTTATATGAGACAATATCTCTCATCATCACACCGTTCTCAGCCGGTTCGATTATATGCTGGTGATGCCACATTGAGTATGGGCCGTCCCTCTGCTCGTCAACAAAATACCTCTTCTCCTCAATATGGGTTATCTCGGTTACCCATTTCATTTTAATACCCAGTAAAGGCTTCACGGTATAGGTGATTATCATCCCCGGGTACATTTTTTCAGGCAGATCGACAGAGGTGATATTAAATCCCATGTAATCCGGTGTTATTAACCCCAAATTACCGGGATTTGAAATAAAATCCCAAACCTCGTCTTTAGTAGCAGGAAGAAACTGCTTTTTATTTAACTGATAGAAGGCCATAGTTCTGCAATAAACAAATAAACCCTGTAAAAGGTTATGCGAACAATTCTTTTTTACCAGATGTCCTGTAATACCGGCGAAACCGGTTTCTGTATTTTATTTTCAGGTGTTCAGCAGCCGTTCCAGCCATATTTCTATATCCGCAAATACCAGGTCTTTTTCAGGTTCATTAAATATCTCATGGTAAAACTCCGGGTAAATCTTCAGCGTCTTGTCTTTAGATCCGGCTTTGTCATAAAGCATCTGTGCGCCTTGAGGGTCTACAAGGCTGTCTGCTCCGCCCTGTGCAATTATCAAAGGCAGTGTTATCTGGTCTGCCGCCTGTTCAACATGCAACATTATTCTGAGAAGCTCGGCTGCCAGCCGCGCGGGAGTTTTCCCCCGGAATACCAACGGATCGCTGGTATAGTTCAATACTACTTCCCGATCGCGGGAAATGCCGGACGGATCAATTTTCATTACTCCCGCTCCTGGCGCCAACTTTGACAGAATCTTTCCCATGATGATTGTAAGCCTGGAAATATTACCACTTACCTTCACAAGAGGAGCCGACATAATAGCGCCTTTGAATGCGGACTGGTGCTCAAGCAGGTAATATGTTGCAATCAGTCCTCCCATGCTATGACCAAGAAGAAAAAGCGGCTTATCCCTGTGCCAGTCCGTCACCATTTCATGGTAGATGGAAAGTGTACGGATGAAATCATAGAAACTTTCAACCATCTCACGCTTTCCACCTGATCTTCCATGCCCCTGATGATCAAGTCCGCAAACTGTGTATCCACGGGGAACAAAATGATTAACCAGGTTCGTGTAGCGTCCGCAATGTTCACCGAGTCCGTGAACAACCAGCAGCACAGCTTTCTCCTGGCCTTCGGGAAGCCAGC
>PWPZ01000094.1 GCA_003556985.1 Bacteroidota bacterium | reverse complement strand
TCATTGTTTCCGTAATGCCATAGCTGTAATCGTCAAGAATATAATCCTTATCCAGTCCGGAGGTATGAACCTGTGACGGGTCGGAGAGTTCCGAGGGTCCCCTCATCGAATACCGGCCATATTCCCATACAAGGTACAAATTGGTGAAGTTGGCTCCCACTGCCAGCACCACAGGGATGAACAGGATGGCAAGCCTCCGGAAAAACAGGGGTGCCTGCCTGTTCCTTAATGCATTAACCAGCTCGTAAAGGCCATAGACAATAACAATGAGCAGGGTATAATAGGTAATCTGTAAATGGTTGGTACTGATTTGCAGGGCAAGGAATATCCCTGTCAGCACACATCCCAGCAGCACCTTCCCCCGGAAGGCAAGAATTATTCCTGCCATAAGCGGAGCCATGTAAGCCATAGCATGGGATTTCGTATTATGCCCGGCCGTTCCGATAATAAAAAAATAGGTGGAGAAGCCGAATGCTATTGCCCCGGCAATACTTAACCAGGGATTGACCCTGAAACTCAGAAGCAAAATGTAAAAACCTATCAGACTGAGGAAAAGGAATTTTTCAGGCCGCCCCATTCCCAGCGACAGTAGTTGATCGACATATCTTATTATCTTAAACGGAAACTGGACCGATATCAGGTATGCAGGCATTCCCCCGAACATGGCATTGGTCCACAATGCTTCTTCGCCGGTTTCCTCCCGGTGTTCGATTATTTCCCTTGCCATGCCCCTCCACTGGGTTATATCCGGCTGTTCTACCTGTTTTCCTTCCAGGATGGGGAAAAAATATGCGAGGGTAAGAACCAGAAACAACAACACAGCAACCAGATGAGGCATGGACTTCTGTAAAACCTTCTTTACCATTTAAACAGTATTTAATATAAAATTCAAAAGAATAAACTGGTTGATTGGGATATCATGCAGCCATGGCAGTTAATCATCGTCCACCTCCTCATAATCGATATAATCGCCATCTTCAGGAGTAATACGTTTATTGGTTCCGGGTTTGTACCGTATGGTTACCTCCCCCTCCCTTTCCACTCTTCTTTTTTCCCGCATTTTCCTCTCATAATCTTTTCTGACCCGGTTGGACATTCTGCGAAAGAAGAATCTCATAACAAAAGGGAGCACATATCTGGTAAAAAGACTTATTGCAAAGTATACCAGAAAAAACACTATTATGAAACGTATTAAACCCATTACATTTATTTATAAACTTCGCAAAGTTAATAATTTTGCGGGCATTAAGGAAACAGGATAATGCAAAGCAAACAGATTAACCGCAGGCACACATAATGCAGACCCAACGAAAAATAAAATGACTGATATATAACTCCGGAATAAGCAGAAAATTGCCAGAATGACTACGTTTTGTACACACAACCGGCCAGCCTGCTGTCTCTTGTTTTCTAAAAGAAAGTTAAAGCTTTTGGTCACGGGTCGGTCATCAAACACAACGGGCCAGCGTACTGTCTTTTATTTTAAAAATAGCCTAAAGATCTGTTATGGTAAAATCAACCCTCCTGTTCCTGGTCCTTCCTTCCTCAGTAGCATTACTTGCAACGGGCTTTGAAAATCCATAACCTCTGGAAACAATTCTCCGGGCATTGATTCCCCGGGAAATCACATATTCGGCTACGGCACCGGCTCTCTGTTCCGATAACCTTTGATTTACCCCTGCCGATCCCACATTATCGGTATGGCCTCCTATTTCAACCACCACATTCGGATACTCTTTCAAAAATTCAATAAGCGCGTTCAGGGAAGGGAAGGATTCGGGCTTTAAGGCGGCTCTGCCGGTTTCGAAATAAATATTTTCTATTTCAACCGATTGCCCTACTTCAATGGGTGTAACATAGAAATTACGGGTAATTTCAGTCATGGGCTGAGCACTGGTCAAATCAACAGTTTCGCGCTTATTGTAGAAATTTATCAGCCGTGGTACCAGCTCATAATTATATCCTGCCGGCAGCTTAAGGGTATAGGATGCATCAGTCTCGTTAAAAGCAAAGTCAGGCAGCAGTACACCATTTATCATCATCCTGACATCATATCCCTGTTCAAGTCTCATCCCTGTTTTGGTGTTTATAACCCTGCCGCTCAGGGTTACCATATTGAAATCCTTGCGCTCTGCCAGTATATTTTGGGTTAATACCGTATGCTCATTATAAGATGTCAGATCTACCCTGACATCCAGGGTCTTATAGTTATCGGCAGCCACGCCCAGAATATAGTTTCTGCCGAAAGGCAGCTTAACGATATAACTGCCGTCTACGGGATCTATGTATACCGAATCGGCCTCCTGTCCGTTAATAAGCAATACAGGCCTTGCCTCACCGGGAATGGGTGTCAGCAACCTGTTATCCTGAACCTGCCCTTGCAGTTCAACCCAGGGTACGGATCTCATGTAAATCTTTACTTCCTCCTCAATAAATGAGTGCTGCTCGCTTACATCTACAACAAAGGGTGTTGGGGTAAAATTATCTGCCTTTGCACTGAAAGTATAGCTTTCTCCCAAAGGCAGGCGGGCCCGGAAAGAGCCCGACCGGTGATCATACATCACTGAATCGGAATGTTCATCATTTATTAAAACTTCGGGATTTCTGGAGGCCGGCACGGGATTGCCGGAATCGGCGTTGAGAATTTGACCGCTTATCTGCACGAAAGGAACCTCTTCAAAGAGCTTTAAGCTGAAGATATCGGCCTTTCCGGAGCCGGGTGAAGAGCTGTACCATGCCCGGCTTCTGTCTTCATTCATTTTATAGTACGAGACCCAGCGGTCACTGTTAATTGTCTGATCAAGCCTGGCGGGTGGAGACCAGTTTCTGAAAGTTTCATCAAGTCTGTCGGCATAATATATGTCATAATCATCACGGTTTCTGCTGAAATTTGCCGAAAAATACAGTCTTTTTTTGTCGGCAGTAAGGAACGGTGACTCAATACTCCGGGCTTTCTGACCGTTATACCGGCCTATATCAATCGGCCGGGGACTGGAATAGGTGCCGTCTTCCTCACGCATTGAAACATATAGTGAAAGTCTGTCCCTGTTATATCTGGTGGAGAAAGAATGGATTATTATTTCTCTGTCAGCAGACATCCAGGCATTACTCACTTTACCGCGGCTTTTCCTGGTGTAGCGGCTGACCTCCACCGGGCTGGGCGTGCTCCATTCATTATCACCGGTTTTTTCAATAATGGAATAGCCGTTGGAGATCCTGAAAGTACCCCTTCTGTTGAATTGCCCAAGGATAAGAAATGATTTGCCATCATCGAGTGCCGCAAGAATTGCATTATACCTTGCTATATTTACTGTTTCGGGCAACCGCTTTGCATCCGACCATGACCCGTCATCCTGCAGCGATAAATACCAGATATCCTGTGAATCTTTTTCTCCGTAACTGTTTTCAGGATGATTGATCCGGCTGAAGTAAAGCGTTCTGCCATCCGCGGAAATTACCGGATTAATTTCGGAATATTCAGAACCAATAGCCGAGCTCAGGTTTTCCGGTTCAAATACGCTCTGGGCATGTAAGTTAAGTGTAAAAAAACCAAGCAAAGTAAAGATCCGTAAAAATGTTGTTGTCAATAATCTCATATCGTTAATACAGGTTACATTGGTATTTTATACTGATGCTACCGGTAAGGCAGCGCCTGGGCAATTTTGACATTCCCGAAAACAATATTCAACCCAAACCATAAGTTGGCATTGCTGGTTTGGTGGGGAATAAAAAGGGTATTCAGGTTGTCGGTGAGCATGTAAAGCTGAAAGCCACCTCCCCGAAAAGACAATCCCATTCCGATGTTATCATATCTGTTGTTCATCATTGAATATGACAGGGAAGCAGACAACCATCTCCCCACATTGGAGTTGGCCGATAATGTAACCGCCTGCCTCACACGGCCCTGGTATATTTCCGTGCGTCCAAGAAGTCCGACGTTAATACCGGAAGTCACGTCATACGTCCCCCCGAGAAATATCTTCCCCGGCAATCCCCTGCTGTAGGAGTCACGGGTATCACTGATGCTCAGGTGGCTCTGAAGGCTGTCGGCAAAATCATAGGTAACACCCGAATCATCATCATCGTCAAAAGCAGAAGACAGATCCACTCCTTCAAACTCAAAATCGCCATTCACCGAAAAATTGTATACATCAGCTTTCCAGTTTATAAAACCCAGATCCACAATGCTGGCATAAAGCATTACAGGTTCAATGATTCGGTAGGTAGCCCCCAGATCAAGGGCAAATCCGCGATTTTGGGTATTGAAAACAAAATCGGCCGGATCATAACCAACATCATCAAAATGAAATCTGAAATCGCTGATATCTCCTTCGCTATTCCTGGTAATCGTAAGGGGCAGTGACATATTCATGGTAATTTCCGAATTCAGTCTGAGGTTATAGGTATCGGGATCGGTATAAAGGCCTATATCGGTTTGGTTAAATGAAATATTGGCTTTGCCGAAAAGTACCTTGGCCCGAGCCCCGAGGTTCAGTTTTTCATCAAACTGATATGAATAGCCGAAAGCATATTCCCTGAAATAATTCAGATCAATCCCGATATTTGAAAAATCGGCATTTTTGCCCTCAAACTGTGCATTACCCTGCAATCCAAGCCTGATCAGATCACCCGGCAGCGATGCCCTGCCGGATAGCCGTTCCGAAATGTTAAAGCTCACGAATGACCTGCCCGCCCTGAAACCTAAAGAAAAAACGTTAAGGTGGAGACCAGGCGTTATATCGTTACTTTTCCTCAGTCCCGAAGCAAAATCATTTATGTCGGCATCGGGGTGAAGAAATGTTATAAGGGAATCCTGGGTGGGATGCCTGAAAATAATATCACTGAATGATAAAAAGTTTGTCTCTGCATTAACATTAAACGAGGAGATACCGGGAAGGCCTAAATGAAAATTATGGTGATGCTGATGAGCCGGGTTCAGCAACGAAGATTGAGGCAGCCGGTCAATGAAATAAATGGTTTGACTATGTTGTGCCCTCAACCCGGGTTGTATGACAAAAAGAAATATAAGAGCCATAAAGAATGTATTTCTGGCGCAGATTCTTTTATTTATAATGGTAAACTGTCTGCCGATTGCTTTGAAAAATTGCATTGGAAAAGATTTTTTATGTTTTTC
Organism: Bacteroidota bacterium; assembly: GCA_003556985.1. Lineage (GTDB taxonomy): Bacteria > Bacteroidota > Bacteroidia > Bacteroidales > PUMT01 > PXAP01. Next base: position 123 of record PWPZ01000094.1, on the reverse strand, counting down.
CGGAAACTAAATTGCCTGATTATTTATATTGACATCTGCCCTGATCTTTATGCGGAAATTCAGGGAATTGGTAGTCTGAAACTTTACAGGCACCTGACTGCCGTTATGCTTGCCGGTATTCAG
>PWPZ01000167.1 GCA_003556985.1 Bacteroidota bacterium | reverse complement strand
CGCCCTCCTCTAAAAAGCGGTTGGGGGTGGCGGCCGGCAGGGGGTTGTCGAAAAAGTCGATGATGCCACCGGCATTTACTACCAGCACGTTGCTTCGGGTCTCTTTCATGTGCCTGATAACCGATTCGGCATCGTAATCTTTGCCATCGATCTCCCTTAGCACCGTCTGCAAAATTCTGAGGGGCTGCTCATGCCAGTGTTTCATTGAGTCTTCGACGAAAGGGGAGGGGGCTGCCTTTTCGGCCGATTGCCGGATGAAGCTTAACGCTGAGAGCAGAATGGCTATTAATGCCGTCGTTATTATTATTTGTTTTTTCATTTTCCCTGGCTTTTTATGATGAATGGGTTTTTTATATCCTCGATTTTAAGCTTGCAATGTAACTACAAAAATATAAATTTAGACCGGCTACTCCGCGGTGCCAATTAAAATCCATACTGTCCCGTTGTTTTCCCCGCTGCCCAGTTGCTTCCCCGATGCTTCCAATGTTGCCCCACTGTACAACTCCGTCAAATTTCTTGCTGCTCCGTTGCTTTCCCCGAAAGGGTTATTAATACCGGTGGTGGTACCCGGGCGGGGGTGCCGGAAGAGATAAACAGGGTCTTTTCCGGAAAAAATGCAGAAGGGAATGCCAACCAAGAAAAAATAAATTTCAATCTGTCGGAAAAGGTCTGCATATTTGCATACAATTTTAAAGTAGGCCGGATGGAACTAATTGAAGGTGCCGGTTATTGATTATGGATATGCCGGTATTTCCTGGCGGGGACCGGCATTTATTAAATATATTGAGATGTTTATTGATCTGATAGCAGGGGCGCGCCCCAATTTTATGAAGATTTCGCCCATTATCGATGCCATTTCAGAGGCCAGCGACAGGGGCGAAGATATTGGTTTCCGGCTGGTCCATACCGGACAGCATTATGATATAAATATGAGCAGCAGCTTTTTTGAGCAGCTTGGCATTCCCGAACCCGATATTAACCTGGGAGCCGGTGGTGGTACCCAGGCCGAGCAGACCTCGGCCATCATGACGGGCTATGAGAAGCTGCTGATGGAAAAAAAGCCCGACATCTGCATCGTGGTGGGAGATGTTACCTCTACCATGGCCTGCTCAATAGTTGCCAGGAAGATGCATGTGAAGGTGGCTCATGTGGAAGGGGGGATAAGGTCGGGCGACTGGCGGATGCCGGAAGAGATAAACAGGGTGGTGACCGACAGTATAACCAATTATTTTTTTACTACCAGCGAGATTGCCAATGAAAATCTGAGGCTTTCGGGGGTTGCTGACGACAGGATCTTTTTTGTGGGTAATACGATGATAGATACTCTGCTAAAGCACCGCAGCCGCTTTATAAAACCGCCCGTATGGGACGAGTGGCCTCTTTCCGAGGGCGGCTATTTTGTTATGACTCTTCACCGCCCTGCCAACGTTGATGAGGAAGACAAGCTGAAGAAGCTTGTGGCTGAGATTATGGATCATTCGGGCGACCTGCCCGTTATTTTTCCCGTTCATCCCCGTACCCGGGGAAATCTTCAAAAGACGGGCATCAGTCACCCGCGGCTGGTTATGGTGGAGCCGATGGGCTACCTTGAATTTAATTACCTTGTGGAAAAGGCATTTGCAGTGATAACCGATTCGGGAGGCATTACCGAGGAGACTACGGTAATGGGTATTCCCTGCATGACTCTCAGAGACAGTACCGAGAGGCCGGAAACGATTACCCTGGGGACCAATGAGCTGCTGGGAACCAACCCGGAGGTAGTTAAACCGGCCATGAAAAAGCTGTTTGCCGGAGAATGGAAAAAAGGGTCGGTGCCTGAGCTCTGGGACGGCAAGACTGCCCGACGGATAGTGAAGGCGCTGCTGGAGATGGAGCTGTAATTTTGGTGACTGTTTTCCTGATGACTGGTCAAATGGTGAAGGCGCTGCCGGAGATGGAGCTATAGAATATTAGAGGGCAACGGGTTCAAATGGGGTTTATAAGTGTCGTTATAAGGGTTTTTTCCGGAGAGAAAAGAAAAATTCAACGCCTCCTTCCTCACGGTTTTTTACCGAGATGTCACCCTGGTGAAAAAGTACCGCGTTCTTGATGATAGCCAGCCCCAGTCCGGTACCGCCCGATTTTCTCATACGCCCCTGATCGACCCGGTAAAACCGCTCGAATATCCGCCCTATATGCTTTTCAGGAATACCAATCCCGGTGTCATAATAGGAGAAATAGTAGTAATTCTCATCTTCAAAGTAGCACGTGACGCTGACCGCAACATCCTCTCCCGCATGGATGATGGTGTTTTCAAAGAGGTTTTGGAAAATCGAATAAATCAGGGAATAATTACCTTTCAGGGAAATGTTATCGTCCAACTTTATGTTAGTGGTTATATTTTTTTGCTTGATTTTGGCCTCCAGGTTGTCTGTTACCTCTCTTACAATTTCCTTTATGCCTATGTTCTCATTATCAAAAGTTATGGCTCCTTCCTCGATCCTGTTCAGAACAGAGATATCGGATATGAGTTCCGACAACCTTACCGCCTGCCGGTAGGCTTTTTCAATGAAGTAGGCCCTTTTGTTTTCATCCAGGTCTTTTACATTATTGATAGTCTCCAGATATCCGGTTATGGAGCTGACGGGCGTTCTGAGCTCATGGGCTATGTTGCTGGTCAGCTGCTGTTTTATATTTTTCTCCTGTTCACGGGAGGTAATGTCGTTAACGGAAATTTCAAAGGTTTTGTCGGGAAAGATGATTACCTGCACCGAGAAATATTTCCCTCTTTTGTTTATGGAAAATGATTTTGCAGGAAGTCCGGTTTGCAGGAGCATATCATCTTTTTCCAGGTTTTTTTCAATAAAGGCAGTTGCTTCGTGGAATTCCTCAATTGCGAATACCTGTTCGGGATTAAGGGCCGGTTGGTCGGATATGAAATTGATGTTTTGAATGAACAGGCTGTTTGACAGGATGTTGGTTTTTTCCGGAGAGAAGATAGCAATTCCTTCGCGGGAAATATAAAGGTGCCTTATCAGCTTGTTTTTTTCTGTATTTATAGCATCCCTGGTTTGTTGCAGATCGTTATATATGCTTACAATCTGCCTGCTTATCACCCCCAGCTCGCTCTCAGGGAAGTTTATGCCGGGATCGATCTTTTCATCCCTTGCGGCCTTCAGGGCGAAATCCTTCAGCCGGGAGACGGTCTTTCCGAATTTTCCTGATATATACACCAAAAGCAGGGTCATCAAAAAGAACAGTATGATGATTATTATGAAAAAGACCCGTTCCGCCCTGAGAAAAGTGATGATATCCGCATCGTAATCAAGGGCTGTGCGCACAAAATAGTCGTTATACCTTTTTGCATAGTAATAATAAGGGGTGCCCGTTGTGGCCGAAATGCGGATATCGGTACCGTATTCACCGTATATGGCATTTTGTATTTCAGGGCGCTCCAGGTGATTTTCAAGCTCGTAAGCCCTTGCCATATCGCTTTCGTACAGCACCTCGCCGTAGGGATCTACTACGGTGATTCTCAGTGTGGGCCTGCCAATGGTCCGGTATAGCGAATCAAGTAGCCGGTACCCTCCCCTTTCATGCAGGTTGTTGACGGAGATAAAGTTGGCAGTTAAATCGTTATAGATATCAAGGTCGCTGTTGAGCTGCTCGGTCTTGAAGTTTTTTTCGCGGTTATGCTGAAGCACGGTAATGGCAAAAGTGAAGACTGCAAAAACAAGAAAGAAATAGAAAAAGAGCTTTTTTTTGTACATGACCTGATGTTTTGCGGTATTAACGGGTATTCAGAAAATAACCATACCCGGGCCTGCTGCCGATCATTTTTCCATGTTCGCCCAACTTCTTCCGCAGCCTTGTTATGTGAACATCAACCGTGCGCAGGCTTACCACCACATCATAACTCCATACCCGGTCGAGGATCTCTTCCCTGGAATGAACCCTGTAGGTATTGTCCATGAGTAAATAAAGGATGTCAAATTCCTTCCTGGTCAGGTCAATCTCCTTTCCGTCAATTGCCAGCTTTTTGCGTTCCACATCCAGTTCGAGGCCGTTGGTTTTTAGTTTTTTGCCGGTTATTGGCGGACTAATGCCCGCACGCTGTACCACAGCCTTCACTCTTGCGATGACTTCCCTTACCGAAAAAGGCTTTGTGATATAGTCGTCGGCACCGAGGCTGAAACCGGTCAGGGTATTGTTCTCCCCATCTTTTGCGGTGATAAAAAGAATAGGCATGGTGAGCCTCATTTCCTGCCTGATCATTTTGGCCAGCTTGAAACCGGAAATCTTGCCCATCATAACGTCAAGCAAAATTAGCTGGTATGAACCCAGACTCTTTTTCAGGGCTTCCTCGGCCGAATAGGCAACGTCAACATCATAACCTTCCCCCTCGAGGTTGAACTGGAGAATTTCACAGAGATCCTCCTCATCGTCTATGACCAGAATTTTTATTGACATATTCTAATCCTTTACGCCTGTGTCCTCTTCAAGGCCGGAGACAAATTTGGAAATATCGGAATGGCGAATATCCTCTCCTTTAAGGTAATAAATGGAGGCCTCGGCTATATTTGTGGAATGATCGGCAATCCTCTCAATATTTGAAACAATGGTTTTTATGTTGAAAAAGTTATTCAGGATATCCTGGTCGTTTATGTCGGCCAGATTTTTCTTGAGTATTTTCTTTACCATTTTCCTGTTGATCTTGTCGATTACATCGTCATTTTTCAATGTCCATATAGCATAATCGATATCATTATTGAAAAATGAAAGAATGGATTTTTCAACCATGTTGTTGGTCATGATCATCATGTTGGAGGTTTCATCCATGAAAGCGGCTATTTTTTGCTGGTGCTTCATTTCAGAAAGTATTCTCAGTATTTTCTGCGCTATGTCGCCTATCCTCTCAAGATTTATCGATAACCTGTAGCAGGTTATTATTTTTCTCAGCTCCGAGGCCACCGGGTTGTACAAACAGACGATATTAATAAATTCGTCGCTTATTTTAATTTCAAATTTATCAATTTTCTTTTCTGTTTTGGAAAAACTTTCAAGTTTTTCTTTGTCAATATGTAACTCTTCGGAACTGAGAATGTTTTCCAGCTCCCTTAACTGACCAAGTATAAGTTCGGCCATTTTTTCAACATCATTCTTTATGAGCTTAATGGCATTGTCTTTTTTAACGTCCATTGTTGTTGGTATTATCCGAATTTTCCTGTCAGGTACTCTTCGGTGCGTTTATTTGATGGATTGGTGAATAATTTATCGGTCGGGCCGAATTCCACAAGGTCTCCCACGTAGAAGAACCCGGTGTTGTCGCTTACCCTG
>PWPZ01000086.1 GCA_003556985.1 Bacteroidota bacterium | reverse complement strand
GGCGCTGATACTTTTTCCGGTTGTGGAGTTTTTCGAACGCTATTTACGGCTCTCGCGACTGGGTGCGGTGGTGGTGATTTTCCTGCTGTTTTCATTGCTGTTGTTGCTCGCGTTGGTCCTTGTCATACCTGTTGCCATCAACCAGGGCCGCGAGTTCATCAGTTTGATCCCGGCCATGGCCGAGCAGGGGTATGACAGTCTTTCCCGTAGTTTCCCCCAGGCAATAAATGCATTTGAAGGCCTTGTTTCACTAATTGATCCGAAAACCATGTTGCCGGAACCTCAGGAGGCAGCTGAAAAAGCCATGGCGTATATCGGACTGTTCTTCGGAATGGGTTTCGTCCCGCTATATCTTTTTTTCGCACTTCTTTCCGGAAACAAGATTCGTGATCATGCCAAGAATCTTCTCTTTATTTTTAATCGTGAAACGCAAGATGAGGTGCTTTATCTCGGGCAGGTGTTTGTTGCGTATGTAACGGCATTTTTTCGTGGCCAATTGATTATTGCTCTGGCCATGGGTGTTATCATGGCTGTGGGCTTTACGCTTATCGGCCTGAGTGGCGCCATTTTTTTCGGGCTGGCATTGGGCCTGCTCAGCATCGTTCCCTATCTTGGGATGGTGATCGGGCTTTTGACAGTATTGCCAGTCGCTTACCTGCAGCCGGAAGGCGGCATTCAGCTTGCAGTGCTGGTGCTGGCCGTGATCCTTGCAACGCAGGTAGTCGAAAGTATATTTCTGACGCCAAAGATCATGGCCGATCGATCCGGGCTTCATCCGGTCCTGGTTGTCATATCCATCATCTTTTGGGGAACGGTTTTCGGTGGCATAATAGGTATGATTTTGGCGGTACCGCTGACAGCGACTCTCCTGACGCTCGGCAAGCATTTTAAGTTGCGGCTCTACAGGGTTGATAAGCCGGATGCAGCGGCGTAATATGTGTTAAATGGGCATTATCTCCCTTATAATTGCACTAGTGGCAACCCCCTCCAATAATACGGATTTGGGACCGGAGGAGGCTGCCAGATTCAAGGTGCATTTTTCAGGAGGCCCGGGAATATATTCCCTGCTGGCAAGCCGACCGGACCGTTGCCTTCAACGCCGATCAGCACGCGCTATTTGCCCGTCCCCTTGCCTCGTTCGTGGAAAACGCCGACCTGATAGTGCGGTTTGCCGCCGGTACACTGACAATATAAAGTGTCAGGATGAAACAACACCTACCGTCGTCCACTCCACCAGTAGCCGCCTCCGCCGCCGAATACAATAAGCAACACTATGATCAGAATGATGAGCCCTGTATTACTCATGGTAATTTCCTCCCTTTAATTTGATCTGTTTTTTGGTAGTTCCCGGAATGCTTTTCCCGGAAGATTCATTTATGTTGCTTTTTATAAGTACAATTTTAATGCCAGTTATCCCTCAATCAGCACCAAATCACTCATCAGTTTGATTTTAATAGTAATCATCTGAAATGGATCTGCATGGCTGTCATTAAAAGCCATATAAAACGGGTCATATTTAACCACTGGTCATATAGGACCCTTTTTAAAACAGGGGTCAAGTCCAGTCTTATCTTTGTAAAAAATCGACAGTGCATCGATTTTTTACGCTTGGTAGCCGAAAAGGTTGTTGCAAAGGTTTGACATCCTTTTTTTTGAAAATATACTTAAATATATGACAAAGCCAAACCAATCGTGAGGTTGAGGCGGCAAGTTTCGGGGCTTACCGACACCTGTTTTCGCTGCACTTTGACTTCAAGACGGCCGGGCTGCCATATATTTTAATTAGTTCGTCTTTTTTGAAATTCATTTACGTGCCTGTAGAGACTATCTAGTGAAGGCTCTCCCTATGCCGGATATACACCTGAAGCAAGAAAGCAGAGGAAGACGGCATGGATATAATGGTCATGCCGGATCGAGTTAAGTTTTAAACGAAAGTAAATGACAGGGAGGTAAAATGAAAAAAACTATTGTAGTTTTATTGGTGGTATTATTTTTCGCTGCACCGGCAAATGCCCAGATGGCCGGTTTACCAATTGCCGACAGTGCTGTTCCTCTTGAAGCCGAAATGAAAAGAGTGGGTGCTGGATTTGTTATCGGTGATGATTTTAACATGTTTGGCGGCCGTTTTTCTTACGGACTGGCAGACGATATTTCCGTATTCGGCGATTTTGGCGTGGTTGACCCCGATAGCGGCGATGCAGGTTGGGGAATACAAATTGGTGGTTTGTATGGGATTCCGACGGGGAATTCTCCTTTAGATCTTGCTGCAAGGGGAACTTTTGGATATGCAAGCCTTGATCAAAAATTTCGCATTTTCAACCCTTCCACAGGAACAACCACCAGTCAGACGTTCAGCATAGATATCATTACGAGTAACATTGGCGCTCTTGTCAGCACAGATATTGATATGATGACGTTATACGGATACCTTGGCTTTAATTATTCTCGAATTAGCAATGGCGGGTCGGATTCGGAGATCGATCCGGCAGTCGGCGGAGGCGCACTTTTCCATGCAAGCGAACGGGTTTCTATATATGCAGAATTAATGCATATTGATGATATATGGCTCGGGTTTGGTCTCCGGTACGCATTTTAAATTTTTCTGACTATGCTATTGCAAGCATCCTACACCGAGGTCGTCTCTGAATATCGATACTCGAGGCAAACTAAAGATTATTGGCGACAAAGCCTATGACAGCGATCTCATTGATAGTCGAATTCTTGTGAGATGGGTTCCAATCAATCGTCAGTGCCGGTTGATTGGAACCCGGCCGGGATCGCCCGTTACCGGCAGGATCAATAAGTGCGGCAGGGAGAGCTTTTTCGGATCGCGGAATTGGGACAGGCCGATTACTTGTCGCTCAAAGCCGGCAGAGTTGTGTAACAGCATTGAAAACCGAGGCAATGGCTCGATCCACGTCCGCTTCGGTCGTCATCCGGCCAACGCTGAAACGGATGGTGCCCTTTGCCCATACTTCGGCAACCTGCATGGCAACCAGTACATGGGACATATCCACGCCATCCGAATGGCAGGCAGCGCCTGCAGATGCCGATACATCCAGCCCTATCTCCTCTAAAATCCGGTTAGCCTCCAGGCCGCGAAATGAAATATTGAGGGTGTTAGGCAGCCGGTCTTTAGGATGACCGTTTAGGCATATATTGACGCCGCAATTTTTGATGCCTTCATGCAAACGGTCACGAAGTGTCTGCATTTGCGACTGTAAAGCCTCTGCATCATTGATTGCGATCTCGCACGCCTTGCCCAGCCCGGCAATATGGATTACATTTTCTGTGCCGGCCCGACGGCCGCTTTCCTGCCCTGCGCCATGAAAGAAAGGTGGCAGGGAAAGGCCGCGGCGTAAATAGAGCGCACCAACTCCTTTCGGCGCATACATCTTATGGCCGGCTATGGATACAAGGGATGCCCCCATAGTATCGACATTGGTTTCAATCTTGCCGGCTGATTGGGCCGCGTCCGTATGAAATACAATGCCGTAGTGACGGGCCAACTCACCAATCTCGGAAACGGGCTGGATGCTTCCGGTCTCGTTGTTGGCATGCATGATGGTGATCAGTATGGTTTCCGGCCGAATGGCGGCCGCCACATCCGCAGGTCGTACGCACCCATTACCATCTACCGGCAGATAAGTGGTCTCTATCCCTTCCGTTTCCAGGAATGCACAGACTGAAAGCACAGCGGGGTGTTCGATCGCAGATGTAATGATATGGTTGCCTTTGCCCCCAAAGGTCCGGGCAACCCCAATAATGGCATGGTTATTGGACTCGGTTCCGCCACTGGTAAAGACAACCTCATCGGCATGGCAATGCAAAAGCGAGGCGACTTGTTCACGCGCATTCGAAACCGCCCGTCGGGGAATAACACCATGAAGGTGGGAACTGGAGGGGTTGCCAAACGCCTCCTCCATGAAAGGGCGCATTGCATCCATCACTTCAGGTATAAGCGGGGTGGTGGCATTGTAATCCAAATAAACGGGGTTTGCCATATGACTACGAATCTCCTTTCAAACCAGCCATGACTCCTTTTTCAGACCCACTTCATATTAATTGAATAGATAATACCGCATCTGGGAAGAAAATCAAACTGGATGCCAGTTAAAATGTCAATTCCAGTTTATCGGTAATTATAGCCGGGAAGGACTAATAGTTGTACTTAACGGCTTCAGTTTCAGGCAATGATAGCGGAAGGATAGTTGTCACATGAACCAAACTGTTTTAGGCACTAAACTCTATCCCTGTCTCCTAAAAGCAATTGGCAGCATGGCCAAAAAAGGAACGTTCATTAAGAGTAAATAGTCTTATGATTTTCGGATAACTCTGACAACTCCTTAAGCTTATACAGCATATTTGCAACCATTTTATCTGCTGTTGGCTGCCCTATCCGTCCAAGCATTTTCCCGATTGGGCCAAAAGGCATTCCAACTTCTTCCTTGAAATAAAAATTGGTTCCAGATTGGTTCTCTTCCAATTGCCAGCGAATCTCATAGCTGTTTACATTTTTCCCAGATGTCATACTTAAAACCAATAGTTTATCAACGTCCCACGAAACGGCCTTGAAATTAATCTTTCGGAGAGGACCCGGCACCTTTTCTTCGACATAGTAAGTAGTTCCCAACCCGGAAGGAGACTCGCTGGTGCATTCGAATTTCTTGAAAGTATCGAACCACATCATGATTTTTTCCGGTTCTGTTAAAAATGGCCAGATAGCCCGGGAAGGAGCCGCGATTTGGATTGATTTTTCTACTATCATTTTGACACCTCCATTCCGAGAACGTTGAATCAGCTTGTCACTTTCCCACTTTCAAAAAAGCTTTGTTTTTCAAGGTTTCTCTGCAGCCAGTGTTCCATACCCATTCCCGTGAACATCTCTGCACCCTGCTGCAGGCTTTGCCTGGCCTTTTCAAAGCAACCTGCATCAAGGTAGTATTCTCCCAAAAACTGGTGCCCTGTTGCACAATACGGCTCCATCCCAAGATCAGATAAAATTGACATCCCTTTTTGAAAGCATTTTTCAACCTGTTCAGTCTGTTGGGGCTCACGCATTCCCTTAATCCGCCCAAGTGTTAAATATATCAATCCCTCGACATCATTTTCATTGTTCTTAATAGACAGCCGCAAGGCCTCATCCATTGTCTTTTGTGCAGTTTCCAGATCTCCTAAATCCAGGTAGACGGTGCCGGCGACATAATGAAACAAGGATAACAACCATTCAACTCCACTTGCCAAGCCAACCTGAACGCCTTTATCTGCATACAATTTTGCTTTTTCGAGATCTCCTAAGAAGATCCAGCACCAAGCGGTACCCGATAAAAGCATTGCCAATCCCCATTGGAAATTAAGTTTCTCAGCGCCTTTCAGTCCTTTTTCAAAAAATACTTTTGCAGAAG
>PWPZ01000208.1 GCA_003556985.1 Bacteroidota bacterium | reverse complement strand
GGTCTGTACTGTGATCTGGGTATACCGGAGTTACATGAGTCTGCTGGTACTCCGGTGGTACTTCATTAAAGAAATCCCTGGTCATCAGAAAGAGCCCCCGTTCATACATCATCCCATACTGAGGAGCGGTTTCAATTCCTTCCTCATCCTGGGTGAAGTAGTACCATGCGGTACCAGTGCAGACTACGGATCGGATGTACCGATCAGGGAGGAGGTCGTAGTCTGCGGTACCATCGGGTAGGTCGGAAAACGCAGGGTAGGTACTGTTAAGCTGGGCGTTGATATCATCTATAGTTTTGTCTAAGAGTCTACGGAGTTGCAAGTAGGTGTGCCGCTCTCCTGCCAGCATCTCGTTGACCGTGTTGACTATATCTTGAAGCTTCATTGGTTCACCTCACTTTTAAAAAAAGGAGAGCAGATTTCTCTGCTCCCCGGTTGGGCTAACGGAACAGCTTCAGTTCACCTGGTGACCGCTCTACGTTGCTCTTTACATCTGCCATTTTATCCAGTCGCTTTGTCTTCTGGTCTGCTACATAGATCCGTCTCCGAACTTCCATAGCAAAAGATTTCGGAAGCTTGTAAGTCTTTCCGTCTACAGGTACGTTCACCCGCACACCGTTAAGACTGACTGGCATGTTGTTACTGAATTCGTTTCGATACAGGGGAGAAATGTTTACATCCACCATCTCTTCCTTCTTGTACCGTTCTGCCATTCTTCGCTGAGCCGTAGACATGGTAGCGTTGGTAACTGCCTCTGTCTTAGCTTCTACTTTTTTAGTTTTACTGGCTGCCAATTATAACCCTCCTCGTTCTAAATGTTGGCTTGCGTTGGGATACACATGTAATCCACGATGGCTTCCAATCGAGTGGAACCATAACCAACAGAGTTGATCTTGAATCCGATGGATTGTCTTTGGTCGATGGGGTCTAGGACTCCAGCGGAACCAAGAGGCTTCGCATACATCTTAGCGTTCTGCTCTCCCGCAAGTCCTGTTCTGGTTAAGGCGTCCTTACCAAGAACCAGGATGTGGTGAACCTTCAACTCTTCCCATCCTTCAGGCAAGGTCCATACGTCCTGCTCGGGAATGTAAGAAGCTTCGTGTCCGGTACGGGAATCATTTACGTAACCTGATACCTGCTCGTACTCGTTATCGTCTTCGGTAAAGATTCGGTACACGAATCCGTCAGCGTCTTCAGTACCAACCCAATCGGTCCCGTCATCTGTTTCATCCTTCGCCTTGTAAGCGATGATGGATTTCTTATTGGACTCGTTCACAAACTCAGAGCTGTCAGGACATACCTGGGTCTCTTTGAATTCCATGTTGAATAGAGGAATCAGAGCCGAGATATCATCCATCATCTGACCTGTGGTCTGGTTGATGTTCATGTACTTCTCGATGTATGGGTCATCCAGCATATCAAAGATAAACTCTGGAGATAAGATTACCGTATAGTTGGAACCGGATCGAGGTTGTACTAACTGTCGTTTAAAGGAAAGGATAATCATTCGAAGATCAGAAAGCTTAGGTTTCCCTGTTGCAATTCTCATCTCAGTAATGTTAGCCGCTCCACCTGCAAAGTACTTCTGTGCCTTGGACATTAACTCTTCTCGTGCTAAGAGGTCAAGGGTTTCGATTGCTACGATGGAATACTCCTTAGAGTAGTGGGCTACTACAGGGTCAACTACTTTGAAGTCTACCTTGTCGGTGAACTCCATGTATCGACCATACTGTCGTGCTTCCATCTCATACTTCTCAACGGAACCTTTATCTGACTTAGGAGGAATCCCCTCTGCCAGTGGTACCGTATGAGCTTGAAGAGGAGCCCATCGTCGAACCATTACTTTGTCTGCTTTCTCCTGGATCGGAGTTTCGTCTGCGACCAGGTGGTATATGTAATTCTTCTGGTCGATCCGAATCGTGTCAAGTAGTTGCTTGGTGTAGAATGTTTCGGGGTTAACCATACCTGCCCCGTGCTTTGTTACCTTTTCTATATAACTGTTAATATCAGCTACTGGTGCTAATGCGTTAAGATCTGCCATTGTAACCCTCCTTTGGTATTGTCACTAATTATCCAACAATTCGTTTAAAGCATCCACGGAGTTTACTTTCTTAGGTTCCGGGTTTCCTTTAGAGGATTGTTTGGAAGGAGTTGTTGATTTTTTATCCGCCGCCTTGTCGCCCTTAAGGGCTGCTTCTACTGCTGCATTAATCTTTTGTTCTTCGATTGCCTGTCGATTCCGCTTGTAGTACTCGTACTCTAAGTCAATCTTAGGGTCTTCAATAACACTAATGCCTTCGGTGTCTAAGGTCCTAGCGAACTGCATCAACTGCTCTTCTTCCAACCCGAACTGCTCCTGAAGTTTCATGAATTTCGATTGAGCTGTCCTAAGATTTTGCTCCTGCTGTAAACTCGCTAATTGCGTTCTGGTCTGTTCTAGTTCTTTGAAGACTTCCACGGGAACATTGTCCTGCTTAGCTAGACGTTCGTGAGCCATGTCCACAAGTTTCTTAACCTTGTCTCCGTCCTGACCCTCTTCAATGCCGAGAGCCTTAGAGATAGAGTCAATCGCTTTCTTGTAGTCGGTGGCTTCCTTACGTAGCTTAGCGAAGGCTGCGTTCTGTTTCGCTTGGTCTGCCGGGACACCACCATCAGATTTATCCTTTACGTCTCCTTCCGGCTCATCGCCTTCAGGTTGTCCCTGATCTGACGGTTCGAGACTTGGATCACCTCCTGAGTTATCTTCAGGATTAGAAGGTTCATCATTGCCTCCTTCTGGTTTCTGGTCATCGTTATCACCTTGGTCGTCTGGTTCTGGATCTTTACTGTCGGTATTGCCGTTCAGTAAATCATCCAAGGATGCAACAGTTCCTATTGGGTCTGGGTCTTTGTCATTGAACAGTTGCAGGTCCATCTTTAGTTCGCTTTGTTTAATCATCTGCCGATTTCTCCTTTCGTCTCCATACACGGCGGGGTACGTGACATATACTCGTAGAGAAGGCTACGGTCCTTTCGAGGTATTCTACTAGAAAACAAAGTAAATGTCAACCCAAAATTCGGATTGACACAGACTTTTTTCATAATATTTTAAATATTGTTCGTTAAAAAGGTTGAGGCGGTTGACCCATGGTCAAGTCTTCTTCCTCCATCGGAGGTCCCTGGTCGGGTCTAATGGGTCCTACTTCAGGTGGCATACCTGCGGTTGGGTCCATTCCCTGGGTTGGATCAGCTTGAGGAATGTCAGGTCGCTGCCCTGATTGCATAGCGTCAGCCGTTGCAAACAGTGCATCCTCAGTGGATAGCCCAGCGTCTAAGAGTTCAGCATACTGGAAGATGGTCTTGGATACTTTGTCTACGTAGTCCTGAGACCGCTCGACTCCCATACGTTCCATCATCTTCTCTTTGATTGGTAGGTCCTGCATCATCAACCATTCCTCTGGAGTGATGAGGGTTACCTGGTTATTCTGGTCTTGGTCGTACTGCATCTGCTTCTCCATGATAACGTTGGCAAGCTGTGCCATTCGCTGTTTGTTCTTAGGCAGGTGAGCAGAGATATTAGCTTGGTAATGGTAGATGGTATCATCATCTAGTTTAGGGAAGTTGATCCTAACGGTCTTGTGCTTGTCAGACTCTTGGTCCCTAACGAAGTAGTGTCGCTCCTTGCCGTGCTCCTTTAGATTACCTAGTACCAGCTTGGTAAGGTCTGCGGTGTACTTCTCATAGTTCACAATCTTAGGCTGGTCTACTAAGGTAGCCTGGTCCAGCATTTGCTCCACGCCTCCGGTGGTGAGTAAGGAGCCCGTGTCCTTCCCGGTGTACTTCCCGTCTACTCCTGTTACGGACTGGATGTCCATACCTAAGTTCCCCATGATCTGATGAACCAGTTGGTTTACCTGTGGGAACTCATGGTAGTGCACTGCCTTGGAAGCGTCACCCTGTACCTGGAAGGTGTAGTCCGAGTCGGCTCCGTGTTTCATAAAGTCCCGTATGTTAATCCCGGCGTTAGTGTTTACAAACTTGGGAGGCTTCTGGTTCTTAACCTCTGCGGTCAGGATGATGGAGTGCATCAGGTTGTAGGCTACGGAGTTGGCAAAGATCTTTGATGGCTCCGAAGTTCCGATGACGTCTCCCGAGGGAATGTTACAGTACAGCTCCGCAAAGGGGAACATGGACGGCTTGATGTCTTCCTTGACGAAGATCACATGCTTGGAGTCTACGGTATGGATCTCATGGATCTTCCCGTCCTGGAGTACCCAGTGGGTAACGATCCGGTAGTAGTCCTTACCGGGCTGTGCCTTCTGGTCCGTCATCTTCTCCACGGTGTTGGAGCGTGGACCCGAGGAGGCTTCGTGGATTTCAAGGAACTTCTTGAAGGCTTCTTTGTAGTTATCATTCCGAAGGATGACATTCTTGTGGAAGGTATCCCAAGTCATGCAGTAAGCGGAAGTGTCCAGGTCTTCAGCGTAGGGGTCCCGCATAAACTTCATGGGGTCTACGTTCTTAAAGGAGGTATCTCCCTTGGAGAAGTACTCCTTGGTTCCTCTTAAGATATTGTTATCCCAACCTACCTGAGTGATCCCGATGTTAAGGAGAGCTGCTCTTTCTCCCGCCAGCATCTGGTAGTAGGATACGTTCTGGGTATCCCAGATATGTTCAAGGGCTATGTTGATGTTCATAACGGTGTCCACATCTTCCTCGGTTGTGGGAAGCAGGGACGCTGATCTCCCTATAGAGTACAAGGATGCTAAGAGATTCGATTTGATATAAGTAACGTGGTTCGTATCGGGGAGTACCTGGTAGCCCGGGAACTTTGCGTTGATGGCTCTCCAGATTTTCCCTCGGTCGGTGGCGTCAATCATCCGTGCCCGTTTAAATGCGGGCTGGTATGCGGAAAACGCTTCCCGCCAGTTGCTCTCCAACTGTTCAGGGGTAATGTTCTTCGGTAGCTTATCCATTAGTGCCCTCCTCTGCAATATCGTGTAGCGTTTCGTTCATGGCTTTAACTAAGTCGTCGTAATTGGGCTGCTTATTGTCCTTGTAGATCTTTTCCAGCTCCTCCTGGGTCATTTGTGCCTGGGGTTCGGGGTCTTCTACGGGAGTTGTGGGTAGGGTGGGCTCTCCATAGATGTAACGGACGGTAAATGTGGGTGGATAGATGGTAAAGAGTACGGCGATGGCGAACAATGTGATGGAAATGTAGAACATGGGCTAACCTCCTTAGAATTTTGGGTGGGTGCGGCTAGAATTCGAACACGGTCAGTCGATCTTCGTAAGTTTCCGGCTCATCCCGCAGTTGCCAGGGCTGTTCGTTGGTTTCCTGGTGGGTATTCAGGCTGGGATGGTAGGATGCAAAGGATAACTTGGACGGATCAGCGGGAAGGTGCATACATATCCACTCTAAGGGGTTGATGGAGT
>PWPZ01000049.1 GCA_003556985.1 Bacteroidota bacterium | reverse complement strand
CGGCTTTTGCTCGTTTTCGGCCGACGGCAGTTTTGGCGCCTGTTATGGCGCGGGGGGTTGGCACTTCCTTCAACTCTGTTACACGGGTTCATTGCCGGAGGCGGCTTCCGGCTTTTGCTCGTTTTCGGCCGACGGCAGTTTTGGCGCCTGTTATGGCGCGGGGGGTTGGCACTTCATTCAACTCTGTTACACGGGTTCATTGCCGGAGGCGGCTTCCGGCTTTTCTTTGTTTTCGGCCGACGGCAGTTTCTTTCCGTAAAGGTCGAATGCTACAAGTATGGCGGCGAAGCCCCAGAAAGGGACGGCCGATTTATCGCTGTGGAGGAAATTGTTAAGAAAGCCGTGGGTGAAATAGGTTACCAGTCCCAGTACAATCCCGGCAACCAGCACCCGGTCCTTTTTATTTTTCAGCTGCACAAGCAGCCGAAATCCTGTATACAGGGCGATGACCGCCACAAGAACAAAGCTGAGCATTCCGGGAAGCCCGGTTTCGGAGAGGGGACCGAGGTATTCGCTGTGGGCATCACCGCCGTCGGAAAAGTTTGTGCTGATGATGGTACGGTCACGCGAAGTCTGGAAGGGAACGTACTGGAACATATAGGTTCCCGGTCCCCAGCCCAGAAGGGGCTTTTCGCGGTACATGGCAATGGCGGCCTTCCACCTGTTGATCCTCTCCAGATTGGAGGCATCGGAACTGATATTGGTGATGGACCGTACATGCTCGGCAACATCGGCCGATGAATCCTGGGTGTTCTTTTCCAGCCGCCTTTCTATATCGGGCCACATCATGATAACGATACCCGCCATGATAACCCCGAATGTCACCAGGGTGCTGAACTTTATCTTCAGCCTGATAACCTGCCAGACCAGCAAGGCGGCAAATACACTCACCCATGCGGCACGGGAATAGGAAAACAGGATCGCAGTCAGAAAAACAGCCAGAAAAATCCAGACGTACCAGCGGGACTCCCGTTTTTTTCCCCGGAAGGTAAATGAGGCAAGCACGGGAATGAACATGGCAAGGGCTGCGCCGTAAGCGGTGTGGTCATTGTAAAAGGGACGCACCAGCATGTTGGCCGCCCGGTGCGATTCAAAAGCGAAACCTGAATGTTTGACCAGGGTTATCAGAGCCACCAGGGTCAGACCGGCAATGTAGCACCAGAGAAAAACCCGCCGGTTACCCGGCTTTTTAAACATCTCCACCCCGAAGAAATAAAAGAGTGAAATGAACCCTATCCTGACAATCAGGAATTTAACCGATACAACGGGCATGGTACTGGTCAGCGTGGTGATGAATATCCACAGCAGATAAAAGAGAATAGCCAGACTGAGAGGGTGATAGAGTATGCGGGTGTTAAGGGTGCCGGAATGGATCAGCTTCATTATTACCAGGAGCACCATGATCACTATCAGTGGTTCGGTGGGGATCGATATATCAAATGACATATCGGCACCTGCAAGTCGGCCGAGCTCAATGGACAGGGGTGTGAGAAAAGCCACTGCCATGAAAAGGTGAGTGAAAGAAAAAAAGGCCAGGAATATTACGGCCGGGATAAGGGCAACTATTGGGAAATAATAAAATCCTCCGGACATCAGAATGGCGTTTATAACGACAAATAAAATCCCGCCACCCAGGATCAGCAATTTTTCATATTTCTCATAGATTGTCACAATAGCAGTGTTTTTATTCCAACGAACTGCCGGAGGCTATTTCATATGAACCAGCACCCGTCTTTTGAAGGCATCGGCCAGCAAAAGGGTGAAAAGGGTCAGCAGAAAGGCTGATAGCGTGGAAACGGCAACGATCAGCGAACGTACCGGGTATGCCTTTTTCTCCGACTCCATCGCTTCGTCGACAATGAATTTGTAGGGTATGAACGATTCGGTATTTATCCGCGCCTCGTCATAACTGTCTCTCATTCTGCCAATCTTGACACTCATAACTTCGATATCGTGAAGAAGGCTCAGGTAGGTGCCTCCATAGCGGGCAAGGGTATTGAGCTTGCCGGTGAATATATCGATGCTTTCGGTATCCTTTTCACGCACGGCAAGGGCAAGGGCTTCGTTAAACACCCCTGCCTGGGATTCGTAATCGAGTACACCCATGGCCATGATCCTGGAGAGAGAATCCTGCATCCGGGTATATTCACTGTTCATCCTCCGGAATTCTTCCCTGGCAATGGCGAGCGACTGCTGAGCGCGGTCCCTGAGCATATTGTTCATCACCGAATCAAGATGGTGGGCTATGTCATTGGCAATGGCGGCGGCAATAACGGGATCGGTATCAAGCACCTCTATCTCCACGGCCATAAAGGGGGTCTTGCGAAAGCGTACATTTTTCCGGAATTTGTTATAAAGCGCCGTCTCGGGAAAGCGGCTATCCCGGTCAATCTCGTAATGATCCATCAGGTTATAGGTTTCAACGATCCGGTTGCGGATGGATTCGGATTGCAGCACCTGCATGAGCCGCTCGGCATCGGCTTCTTCACCAAAACTCATCGTTTCCCTCTGGGTGCCCACCGACCCCCTGATGGCACTGGATATTGTTACCGAGGTGGAGGGGTAAAGCACTACGGTGGACCGGTAACGGGGGGTAATGAGTAAGGAGACGACTACGGAAACAACAATGGCGGCAACGGTTACAGAAATAAGGATGCCTTTATTACGGTAAATGAACAGCAAAAGCCCTTCCATTGAGTTATCGGGGCCGGATTTGTCTTTCTTTTCCATTAACAGAAAGTTTTGTGTTTGAGAATTGGGAAACGGGGAAATAAGGTTTTGATAGTAATAATAAACATATTTTAACAAAAATTATTGTTTTCTTAATGTCTTATCATATGCAAATTAATTTACCCGGCTATTATCAGGAAATAATTCTTTTTTCCCTTCTGTACAAGCAGGTATTTTCCATTGATCAGATCGCCCCTGCCCGCAGCTGCTCCGGGATCGGTCACCTTTTCCTTGTTAATACCCAGTCCGCCGCCACTAATAAGCCGCCGTAACTCTCCCTTGCTGGAAAATATTCCGGTATGGTCGGTAAGCAATGCGGTAAGCGGTGTTTCTTTTTCGAAAAGGCCGGGGTCAACGGGGTATTTTGGTACTCCTTCAAACACGTCAAGAAAGCTTGCCTCATCAAGGCGGGAAAGCGTTGTGGCTGTTCCTTTGCCGAAAAGGATGCGGGAAGCTTCCACGGCAGCCTCGTAATCTTCCGGGGAATGGACCATCGAGGTAACTTCCCTTGCCAGCAGTTCCTGCAGATGACGCTCATGAGGCGCCCGGGCATGATTTTCCAGGGCTTCCTCTATCTGGTCAATGTTAAGCAGGGTAAATATCTTCATATATTGGGCGGCATCTTCATCCGACACGTTGAGCCAGAACTGATAAACCCTGTAGGGTGATGTCAGGTTCCTGTCCAGCCATATATTACCCGCCTCGGTCTTTCCGAACTTGGTGCCGTCGGCTTTGGTTATCAGGGGACAGGTGAGGGCGTAGGCCTCACCGCCGGACTTACGCCTGATAAGTTCGGTGCCGGTAACGATGTTGCCCCACTGATCGGAGCCGCCCATCTGCAGCCGGCAGTTTTTGTTAAGATAAAGGTGAAGGAAATCGTATCCCTGAACAAGCTGGTAGCTGAACTCGGTGAATGACAAGCCGGTCTCCAGACGCTTTTTTACCGAATCCTTGGCCATCATATAGCTTACCGTGATATGCTTGCCTACCTCCCTGATGAACTCAAGAAAGGTAAAATTTTTCATCCAGTCGTAATTGTTGACCATCTCCGCCCTGTTGGCTCCGCTCTCAAAGTCCAGAAACCGGCCAAGCTGTTTTTTTATTGCCTCCTGGTTGCTTCTCAGGGTTTCCTCATCAATAAGCACCCTCTCTTCCGACTTTCCGCTTGGGTCGCCTATCATACCGGTTGCGCCTCCGACCAGGACAAGCGGTTTGTGACCGGCACGCTGAAAATGGCGAAGCAGCATGACCGAAACCAGATGCCCTATGTGCAGTGAACCGGCAGTGGGGTCAATCCCCACATAAGCGGTGGTCATTTCCTTTTTGAGCAGTTCATCGGTGCCCGGCATTATATCATGTATCATACCCCGCCACCGGAGCTCTTCCACAAAATCCATTCTGTAAATATTTGTTGTTTGGCCGGTAAAAATAATACTTTTAATATTTTTATCTTTACAGTAACACGGTTAATCAATAAGAATTATGAATGAAAAGAATGTTGCCGTTCTTGGCGCCGGACTGGTGGGTGGGGCTATTGCGGCCGACCTGGCAGGTCATTTCAATGTTTCTGTAGCAGATATCGACCCCGCAGCCCTTGCCAGGCTTAGAAACATTCCGGGCATCGAGATGCGCAGGGTCGATCTTTCCAGGGCCGGCGGACTACGGTCGGCTGTTAAAAATGCCGGCATAGTGGTGGGTGCCCTTCCCGGGTCGCTGGGCTACAAGATGATCAAAACGCTTGCACCCGAGAAAAAGAATATCGTCGACATCTCCTTTTTTCCCGAAGATCCCTTCTCCCTGGAGGAGCTGATAGCGGAAAATGATATTACCGTGGTTACCGACTGCGGCGTTGCGCCGGGGATGGGAAATATTATTCTGGGTCACCACAATAGCACCATGGTGGTAGATAGCTATGAATGTTATGTGGGCGGACTTCCCGTGGAGAGGGAGTGGCCCTGGGAATACAAAACGGTTTTCTCACCCATGGATGTTATCGAGGAATATACACGTACCGCCCGTTATATAGAGAACGGCCACCTGGTGGAACGGGAGGCTCTGTCTGATCCGCAGCTCATGAATTTCAAAGGGATAGGCAGCCTTGAGGCATGGAACAGCGACGGACTGCGCACACTGATAAAAACCATGCAGGTGCCGAACATGATAGAGAAAACATTACGCTACCCGGGATGCATCGAATATCTGCGCCTTTTACGCGAGGCGGGGTTCTTCTCAACTGACAGGGTTGATGTTAACGGGGTGAAGATAAGACCCGTAGATCTTACCGCCCGACTGCTGTTTCCCAAATGGCAGCTGAAGCCGGGAGAGGAGGATTTTACGGTCATGAAAATAATTGTTAAGGGCACTGAGCTTCCCCCGGGTAATAGGAAAGAACGTTCGGCAGGGGAAAGGATCCACGTTACCGGAAGAAAAGAATATGTATGGGAGCTAATGGACCGCTACGACAGGCGGACCAAAACAATTTCCATGGCAAGGACTACCGGCTATACCTGCACTGCGGCAGTGCATCTGCTGGCCAATGGTATGTTTACCCAAAAGGGCCTTTGTCCGCCCGAATACCTGGGCAGGGAAGAGGAAAATTTCAATTTTATAATGAAACATCTGGCCGACCGGGGAGTAAATTACCGTCTGAAGACGGTATAATTTTTCCGGCAATCCCGGCGGCAGGTCAGCCCCGGCAGCAGGTCAGCCCCGGCCCGACGGCCTCTTATGCTCT
>PWPZ01000273.1 GCA_003556985.1 Bacteroidota bacterium | reverse complement strand
CGCCCCACCCCTTTGTTTCATGCCCGCCGGCTTTCAGAACATGCAGGTGCTAAAATATACCTTAAGCGGGAAGATCTTTGCCACACGGGATCACATAAGCTTAATAACGTGATAGGTCAGATACTGCTTGCCATACGAATGAAAAAAAAGCATATTATTGCAGAGACCGGTGCAGGACAGCACGGGGTTGCAACTGCCACCGTTTGCGCATTGATGAACATGCCCTGCACCGTTTTCATGGGAGAAAAGGATGTGGCCCGGCAGCAGCCCAATGTCATGCGAATGAAGATGCTGGGCGCAAGGGTTATTCCTGTAACCTCCGGTACCCGCACCCTCAAGGACGCAACAAACGAAGCCATCAGGCACTGGATCAACAACCCCTCCGATACCCACTATCTTATCGGATCAACCATTGGACCCCACCCCTACCCTGACATGGTTGCCCGGCTGCAGTCGGTTATATCCGAAGAGATAAAGGTTCAGCTCCATGACAAAGAGAATACGGAATATCCCGACTTTCTTGTGGCCTGTGTGGGAGGAGGCAGTAATGCTGCCGGGACTTTTTACCACTACACCGACAATGCAGATGTAAAACTTATAGGGGCCGAAGCGGCAGGAGAGGGTACACAAACAGGAAAAACAGCGGCTACAATATCTACAGGGTCACCCGGCATAATCCACGGGTGCAGGACGCTGATGATGCAAAACAGCGACGGACAAATTACAGGGGCCCATTCAATATCGGCGGGACTTGATTACCCGGGTATCGGTCCCCTCCATGCTTACCTCCATGCATCCGGCAGGGCAACCTATCTGGCCGTTACCGATGAGGAAGCCATGCAGGCCGCCCACCTGCTTACCAGGCTGGAAGGAATAATCCCCGCGCTTGAATCGGCCCATGCCCTGGCAGCCGTTGAAAAGCTGAAGACCGGAAAAGATGATATAGTGGTCATTACCCTTTCTGGACGGGGGGACAAGGATATGGACAGTTACATGGAATCGATGCAAAAATGACCGGGCGACCATGTGATCCACCCGGCCAACTAATTAAATTAAATATTTACTGATGAACGTTTTAACCAAACTGCTAAAAAAGAAAAAACAAAATCTACTTTCAATCTACTTTACAGCCGGTTTTCCGGAAAAGGACAGTACTGTAAGAATTATCCACTCCCTTCAGTCGGCCGCCATTGACTTTTTAGAAGTGGGCTTTCCTTTCTCCGATCCGCTGGCCGACGGACCGGTCATTCAGCAAACCAGTAACCGGGCTATAGAAAACGGGATGAACCTGGAACTTCTGCTTGATCAGCTAAAAGAGGCAAAAAGCAACATTACCATACCACTTATACTGATGGGATATCTTAATCCGGTACTTCAAACAGGAATGGAGGCTTTCTGCCGAAAGGCCGGTGAAGCAGGTATAAGCGGTATCATCTTACCCGATCTGCCTCCCGAGGAATATGAGGCTGAATATATGGAGCTTTTCAAATCACATAATCTGCATATGATCTTTCTTGTAACCCCGGAGACTTCCGGTTCAAGGATCAGGAAAATAGACAGGCTGGGTAGCGGGTTCATTTACGCCGTCAGCTCATCTTCGACTACAGGGCGGAAGGAATCGTTCAGCAGTGCACAAACCGGTTACCTGAAAAGATTGCAATCGATGAACCTCCAAAACCCGGTAATGACGGGGTTCGGCATCCATAACCGTAACACTTTGCAAACAGTCTGGGAAAACAGCTCCGGTGCAATAATAGGAACCGCATATCTGAACGCCCTTATTAAAAGCGGCGATGAGAAAAAAGCTATCAATCTTTTGATGGAACAGCTCGGGAAAAGTTAAAACCCCTTTTGGATATCAGGAATTTATTAACTTAGCCGGCAATACTACCCTATTTTAGAATTATGCAGATAAAAAAAGAAGCCATAACCGAACGGCAAAGGAAAATCGCAACATATTCAAGAGTATTCAGTCATCCGGTGAGAATATATATTATGGAACTTCTGAAAAATCAATCATGTTGCTATAGCGGCGACCTCTCGCAGGAGCTGCCTATTGCCAAATCAACCCTCTCACAGCATCTCAAGGAACTTAAAAAATCGGGGTTGATACAGGGTGAGATAAGTGCTCCCCGGATCAAATACTGCCTGAACAGGGAAGCCTGGGAAGAAGCCAGGTTACTGTTAAGATCATTTACAGGCTGACACAGGATTATCCGCGCATCTGACTTTTTAACTCCGGTCGAAAAGTTGGTAGCCGTTCAACCACATTTCAAAAAATTGGTAACTGCGCAACTCTTGGTAACAGGTCACTACTGTTAAGCGTACAATAACAGTTCAACAACCGGTCAATTTGATAACCGCATAAAAATTTCTGACCCCACAAATAATTATTTGTCCGTTTATATTTTGTAGATAATGAAACTTTTTCAATATTTGTTCGTTATTTCACGAACAATATATTTACAATAGTTCTTTTATTGATAATTTAGTTAATTAACGGAGATAAAACCATGGAAATTAAGATATTGGGAAGCGGATGCGCTAAATGCAAGAAGCTTGAAGAGGCAACCAGGGAAGCTGTTGCTCAGCTTAAACTGAATGCATCGGTTACAAAGGTTGAAGATATGATGGAAATAATAGGTTATGGTGTGGCAACAACCCCTGCAATGGTTGTTGACGGCAAAATCGTTCTTAAGGGCCGCACTGCCTCGGTTGAAGAAATCAAAAAACTTCTTGCCGGCTGATTTTCCGCAATTAAAATAGATAGAGCCCTTCGTAATTATTTAATAAATAAAAAACACAGTGTCTATGAAAGTTTTTTTAATTCTTTTGATCGCCCTGCCTTTTTATGCAGGAGTTTCAGCCTGCGGGCAGAGTACGGCCGGTGAACAGCAAGCTGCAGCGGAAGACCGGGCAGAAAACAAGGTTGAAGTGTATTATTTCCATTTTGAAAGGCGATGTGTCTCCTGCATAAATGTCCAGAAAGCAACCGAAAAGGTGCTCAAGGAAAATTACGGTCAGGAACTCAGGGAAGGAACTATTGTCTATCATGAGGTAAATCTTTCCAACACCGAATCAAGGGAGATTGCTCAAAAGCTTGATGTTGGACGGCAGGGACTACTGGTGGTAAACGGAAATGAAAAAGAGGATCTTACCATGCAGGGATTCATGTTTGCCAGCCGCGATTATGACCGTTTTAAAGAAACTATGGTCGAAGCTATAGTTAAATTATCAAATTAATTCCTGAATGGATCTGCTTTCCCAATGGCTTGAAAGTACCCAGCTGCCTTTGTTGTCTGCATTGCTGCTTGGACTTATGACAGCAATCAGTCCCTGTCCGCTGGCCACAAATATCACTGCAGTCGGTTTCATAAGCAAGGATATCAGAAGCAGGCGAAAAGTATTTTTTAACGGTATCGTTTATACTCTTGGTCGTTCAATAACTTATGTGGGACTGGGACTGATTCTTTTTGCCGGTATAGGGCAAATGCAGCTTTCTTCAACGGTATCGGTCTACGGAGAAAAGCTTATCGGCCCGTTATTACTGATTATCGGACTTTTTATGCTGGGGATTTTCAGTATCTCTTTACCCGGTGCCGGACGGCTGACCGAAAAAATGGAAAATAGCCACAAAAACTCTTTTTTTGGAGTTCTGCTGCTGGGTTTGGTATTTGCTCTTGCTTTTTGCCCCTATAGCGGGGTGTTGTATTTCGGGGCACTCATACCCATGTCGGCCGGAAGCTCACAGGGTATCCTGATGCTGCTGGTCTTTGCAGCAGCAACCGGCCTGCCCGTAATAATATTTGCATGGCTGCTTGCCTTTGCGGTTAACAAAGTCGGCAACCTGTACAACAGGGTCCGGACTTTTGAAAAATGGTTCAGGAAGATAGTTGCCTTACTCTTTATCATAACCGGTCTTTACTACATTGTTCTGATCTATTTTTAACGGATTTCCCGAACCGGGACTACTAAAAATTCGGCCGGTAAGGCTAAAGCTGTTTAATTAATGTTCGAAATATTACGAACAATACTGAATTGAATTATGGATTGGAAGATTGAAATTAAAACACTGTTCTGGATAATACTGTTTTTTCTCCTGGCTTATTATATGCCCCTTGAAAGCGCCCGGTTTCAGGAAGCAGTTGCAGCAACCCTCGATCTTGTTCGCTGGTACGCCAGGGAACATGTTATTTTATGTCTTATCCCCGCATTCTTTATTGCCGGTGTTATTGCGGTTTTTATAAGTCAGGGATCCGTGCTTAAATATTTTGGCGCAAAAGCCAATAAATACCTGGCATATAGTGTTGCTTCCGTATCGGGAACAATACTTGCCGTTTGTTCATGCACCATACTGCCGTTGTTCTCCAGCATTCATAAAAGGGGTGCCGGACTGGGACCTGCGGTTGCATTTCTGTATTCAGGCCCTGCCATTAATATCCTGGCAATAATTCTCACCGCCAGAATACTGGGCTGGGAACTGGGACTTGCCAGGGTGGTGGGTGCAGTTGTATTCGCAGTAGTTATAGGTTTGCTGATGGCGTTCTTTTTCAGAAAGGAAGAGAAAGAAAAGGAAGAAGCGCAGATGAACATAGTCGCCCCACAGGAGAAACGTCCGCTATGGCAGACTTCCCTTCACTTTTTTACCCTGGTGCTAATCCTTGTGTTTGCCAACTGGGGAAGGCCGGAAGCGGGAGTTGAAAGTGGCGGATGGTATTTTATCTGGGCCAACAAATGGTACATAACCGGTTTTTTATCACTGATACTTGCATATTCTCTTGTGAGGATACTTAAAATTGCATGGTGGAAGGTTGCTGCCTCAGCCCTCGCAGTGATCCTCTCCTCTGTTGTTTCTCCCGGCCCCATGATACCGTTTGTGGTGGCAATAGCTGCCCTTGCCGCAATAACCCTGAGCAGCCATGAAGAAAACCGGGAATGGACCATTGCATCATGGGATTTTGCCAAACAGATCATGCCGCTCCTTGCACTGGGCGTTATCATAGCAGGTTTCCTCCTGGGTTCGACGCATAACGACACCGAAATAGCAGGAATAGTACCTGACCACTGGATCAGTTCCCTTGTCGGAGGAAACTCTCTGTGGAGCAATTTATTTGCTTCAGCAGTGGGGGCTTTCATGTATTTTGCAACCCTGACCGAAGTGCCCATACTTCAGGGACTGATCGGATCGGGTATGGGACAGGGTCCGGCACTGGCACTCTTGCTTGCAGGACCTTCACTATCTCTGCCCAATATGCTGGTGATCCATAGTGTTATGGGAACCAAAAAAACGGCGGTTTTCGTGGGACTGGTTATAGTGATGGCTACAATAAGCGGGTTGATTTTTGGCTCCATCGCCCCGGAAATATAGACAAACTATTTCCTTCTGTGGCAAGAAGGTTGGCCAATCCTTAAAGCACCCTCCGAGGCAGTTGCTTGGGCTGGCTTTGCAAGCACATTGACAAAGCATTGGATTTGTGTTG
>PWPZ01000265.1 GCA_003556985.1 Bacteroidota bacterium | reverse complement strand
TACTTACCTTCGGGTATCTTATCTTCATTCATGGCAAGGCAGGCCGAACATCCCGGCTGTCGCATTTCAAAGCCCGCCTCTTCCAGAATTTGCCTGATGCCTTCCTCCTCAGCCTGCTTTTCCACCTGCTTGCTTCCCGGGACAATCCAGACAACTACATCATCGGCTTTCTTTTTACCTTTTATAAAGGAGGTAAAGTTTCTAAGATCTTCAATACGGCCGTTGGTGCAGCTTCCCATAAATACATAATCAACCTTTTTGCCGGTCATTTTTTCACCAGGATAAAAATCCATATACTCCAGGGATTTCTGAAATGATTTCCTGGAAGCATTGTCGATCTCCTCCAGGGTTGGAATTTTACCGCTTATACCGGTTCCCATTCCGGGATTTGTCCCATAGGTGATCATGGGCTCAATATCGGCAGCCTTAAAATGCAATTCCTTGTCAAACACCGCTCCCGGATCAGAGGGAAGGGCTTTCCACATTTCAACATATCTTTCCCATTCCGCCCCCCGGGGAGCAAATTCGCGCCCCCCGATATAATCGAAAGTCACCTGATCGGGAGCAATCAGTCCGCCCCTGGCCCCCATTTCAATGCTCATATTACAAATAGTCATCCTGGCTTCCATGGAAAGGTTCTGGATTGCCGAACCGGCATATTCAACAAAATAACCGGTCGCACCTCCGGTAGAGATCCTGGAAATTATATAGAGAATAATATCCTTGGAAGTAACTCCCTGATGAAGTTCACCATCGACATTGATACGCATTGTTTTGGGCTTTGACTGCATCAGGCACTGGCTGGCAAGGACCATCTCAACCTCACTGGTCCCTATTCCGAAGGCAACGCTGCCAAAGGCACCATGGGTCGAGGTGTGGCTGTCACCGCATACGATGGTCATTCCGGGCAGGGTGATCCCCAGTTCCGGACCGATAACATGAACAATGCCGTTGTAGGGATGGTTAAGCCCGTACAAATCAATATTATTTTCCCGGCAGTTCTCCCTTAGTTTTTCCACCTGCACACGGCTCAGTTCTTCATGGATGGTAAGATGCTGGTTTTCTGTGGGAACATTATGGTCGGCAGTGGCAATGGTCTTCTCAGGATGAAAAACCTCTGCACCCCTCTGTTTCAGTCCACCGAACGCCTGCGGACTAGTTACCTCATGAATGAAATGACGGTCTATATATAGAACATCCGGTCCGTCGGGCACTGACTGGACAACGTGCCTGTCCCAGATCTTGTCAAAAATTGTTTTGTTATGCATTAGCGTAATAATATTGTTATAAAACAGGTAATTTATTTATAGAGGCAGTCTGTAAAACCATATCCTCATGAAATCTTGCCAAGTGAATCAAGAAAGGCTTCAACAGAAGCTGTAACAATATCGGTATTTGCAGAGAAACCATAATAAATATGTCCCTTATGTTCAATCTGCACATGGACTTTGCCAATATCATCGCTTCCCCTTGTAATGGCCTGTATAAGAAACTCCTCCAGCCTGACACGCCTTTTAACCAGGTTTTTCACTGCGGTAAAAGCAGCATCGATAGGCCCGTTGCCCGATGCTGTTTCGGTAAATACATCGCCCCTGAAGCTAACCTGAACGGTTGCGGTGGGAATAGTTGATTTACCGCACATAACCTGGAGCGATACCAGCTCAATGGGAGGCTTGCCCTTACGTTTTTCACGGCCGGCGAGCACTTCAAGGTCCTCATCGCCAATATCCTTTTTCTTATCGGCAAGCTCAAGAAACCGCTCATACAACGCATCAAGCTCATTTGCTTCAAGCTCATATCCAAGCAGCTGAAGCCTGTGCTTCAGGGCAGCCCTGCCGCTGCGGGCGGTGAGGACTATAGCCGACTCTTTGACTCCTACTTCAGCAGGATCAATTATTTCATAATTCTGCCTGTGCTTCAGCACTCCGTCCTGATGGATGCCTGAAGAATGGGAGAAAGCATTCCGGCCAACGATAGCCTTGTTGGGCTGGACCGGCATCCGCATAAGGGTGGAAACAAGGTTGCTTGACCTCATTATCTGGGTACTGTCAATGCCCGTTTCAAAATCAAGCGAATGATGGCTTCTGATAGCCATTACAACCTCTTCAAGTGCCGTATTTCCGGCCCGCTCACCTATGCCATTCACTGTCACCTCTACCTGCCGGGCTCCGTTGACAACACCTGTAAGGGTATTTGCCGTAGCCATCCCAAGGTCGTTATGGCAATGGGTTGAAATTACGGCTTTATCAATATTGGGTACATTATTAACCAGGTAAGAAATCTTTTCGCCATACTCAAGAGGCATGCAATAGCCGGTTGTATCGGGTATATTTACAACGGTAGCCCCTGCCTTTATAACAGCCTCCACCACCCGTGCAAGGAATTCATTATCAGTCCGCCCTGCGTCTTCGGCATAAAATTCGACGTCATCAACAAATTTCCTTGCAAACTTCACGGCCTCAACTCCCCTTTTAAGTATATCTTCAGGAGTGGAATTCAGCTTATGCCTGATATGATATTCGGATGTCCCGATCCCTGTATGGATCCTTTTTCTTTTGGCAAATTTCAGGGAGTCGGCTGCAACTTCTATATCCTTGTTCACTGCCCTGGTAAGAGCGCAGATGACAGGCTGCTGGACCGTTTTGGATATTTCAACCACCGAGTTGAAATCACCCGGGCTTGAAACGGGAAAGCCGGCTTCAATAATATCCACTCCCAGTTTCTCAAGCTGCCTGGCTATCTCAATTTTCTCAATTGTATTCAGCTGGCAACCTGGAACCTGTTCACCATCACGAAGTGTAGTGTCAAAAATCTGGATTTTTTTGGTCATAATATTTTATTTAGATGTTCCTGCGAGTTTAAATCTTGCTTTATTGACCTGCGGTCGATTCTCCATGCAATAAAAAGTTCATTTAGCAATATAGCCAGATGCAGAATTCATTTTTTTTGTGCCCTGGCATAAGGACCCTGCAGGTATTTACCGGAATCTGCTATTTATTTTCCGGCCTTAATTTCCTTACTTCAGCACCGGTACGCCACAATTCCGATTCGCGCAACTCCTTCAGCTCAATTTCAAGCATATCTTTGTAATTGTCAGCACCGGTCGATTCCAGTACCCTTTTGCATTCTTCACCTGATTTCACTTTTTTGTAAAGGTCATCAAATACGGGAAGAGTAGCCTCTTTAAATTTGGGCCTCCAGTCCAGCGCCCCCCTCTGGGCCGTTGCACTGCAATTGGCATACATCCAGTCCATTCCTTTTTCATCGACCAGCCTGATAAGGCTCTGGGTTAGCTCTTCAACGGTTTCATTGAAGGCTTCGCTCGGAGAATGGCCGTTGCGGCGGAGCACCTCGTACTGGGCATCCATCAGTCCGGCCAGCGCACCCATAAGAACACCACGTTCTCCTGTAAGGTCGCTGTATACCTCCGATTCAAATGTGGTAGGAAACAGATACCCCGAGCCTATTGCAATCCCCAGGGCAAGTGCCCTTTGTGTAGCCCTTCCGGTATAATCCTGGTATACGGCATAACTGGAATTTATCCCCGCACCTGCAAGGAAATTGCGGCGAACGCTGGTGCCGGAGCCTTTTGGTGCACAGAGAATCACATCCACGTTGGAAGGAGGAACTACATTTGTCTGATCATTGTAGGTAATAGAAAAACCGTGGGAAAAGTAAAGTGCATCACCCTCATTCAGACAATTTTTCAGAGAAGGCCAGAGTGTACGCTGTGCGGCATCGGAGACCAGGTACTGGATAATGGTGCCCTTTCTGGCAGCCTCCTCAACAGGAAAAAGCGTTTCACCGGGAACCCAGCCATCATTTACGGCCTTATCCCAGTCCGCCTTGAATTCAGGCGCCTGTCCAACGATCACGTTTATACCATTGTCTTTCATATTCAAAGCCTGGGCAGGCCCCTGCACACCATATCCTATAACCGTTACCAGCTCATCCTTCAGGACTTCCTGTGCTTTCTGTATTGTAAATTCTTCACGGGTTACAACTTCTTCTTCTACACCACCAAAATTAATTTTTGCCATAATAACTTAGATTTGATTTTTGATTAAAAATTTGATTATTTTTTATAAGTATGGGGATCTACGCCGTTTTTTTCAAGCTTTCTCAGATAGCTGTTGAGAGGTTCCTTCTTGAGCTTGTTAATAGCTATCCTTCCGGACCTGGTAAACTGGGTAACACCATAGGGATCAAGCTTTTCAAATAATTCCTGGGTCTCCGATTTATGGCCGGTTTTTTCGATAACCGCATATTCGGGAGTGATTTCAAGAATTCGGGCACCGTAGTGGCGGACCAGTTTCTCAACCTCGTTGCCCTCAAACAGGGAGGCTGTGGGAACCTTGTAAAGGGCTATCTCCTGATAAACAATCTCCTCCTGGGTAAAGGCATAAGCTTTAAGTATATCGATCCGTTTTTCAATCTGTCTTACCAGGACCCCGATTTCCTCCTGGGTTGCAAAGACAACGACCGTGAATTTATGTATCCCCGGGATGGCAGATTCTGAAGTGGACAGGCTTTCGATATTAATATGCCTCCTTGTAAAAACAGTTGTTATCTGATTCAGCATGCCAATGCGGTTCTCAGAATATATGGTGAGGGTGAATTCCTGTTGCATTTTATTTTTTATTAAAGTTGTTAGAATAATATTTATGTGACCGGGTCAGGCTGGACACCACCTACTCGAGTCTTACATCCGCAACAGACATTCCTGCGGGAACCATTGGAAATACATTGCCTTCCTTCTCCACAACAACCTCCAGCAGAAAAGGTCCATCCGCCTCGGCCATCTCTTTTACCGCAAGGTCTAAATTATCACGCTCGGTTATTTTCCTGGAAGGAATATGGTATCCTTTGGCAATGGTCTGAAAATCGGGGTTTATCAATTCCGTCATCGAATATCTGTAGTCAAAGAAAAGCTCCTGCCATTGCCTGACCATACCCAAAAAATTATTGTTCAGCAGTACTATTTTCACCGGTACGGCCGACTGGAATATGGTACCCAGCTCCTGGATGGTCATCTGGAATCCTCCGTCACCAACGAAGAGCACCACGTCCCTGTCGGGCCGGCCAAGCTTGGCACCGATGGCGGCCGGCAATCCGAATCCCATAGTCCCCAGTCCACCGCTGGTTATTACCGACCTTGTCTGTTTGAACTTAAAGTAGCGCCAGGCCACCATCTGATGCTGGCCCACATCAGTTACCATGATAGCATCATCACTGAAGGCTTCCGACACCCTTCTTACCACCTCAGCCATGGTGAGATCAGGCTTTCCGGGAAAAAGCTCCCGCTCAATAAGCCTTTCATATTCAATTCTGTAACATGCCCGGAACTCTTCAAGCCAGTCACTGTGATCATTTTTACTCACCTTTTCGGTCAGCATGGGCAGGCTTTCCTTTACATTACCCAGCAGGGGGGCATCGGCATGAATTATTTTATTTATCTCGGCAGGATCTATTTCAAGATGTATAACCCTTGCCTTGGTTGCATATCGGCTGGTATCGGCTGTGATCCTGTCATCAAACCTCATTCCTATGG
>PWPZ01000157.1 GCA_003556985.1 Bacteroidota bacterium | reverse complement strand
TTGAGTGGGGATCTCAGATCCGGAATTATGTGCTGCATCCCTACAAGCTTGTAAAGGATGTGAGGACAAATCACGAAACCTCAAATGTTAACGACGTTCTTGACGGAGAGATCGGCGATTTCATAAAGGCTTATCTCATGGAATTCGGCTCTAAATAGGACCAGGGAAACGGGTCTGGATCCCGGAAAATAAGCCAGCCTGGTTTTTCCATGGCTATACTGCCGGCACATCGGCAACCTGGTTTTTTCCGAATTTATCTGCACCGCCAAATCCCTGTTGCAGATAATAGGTCAAACCATTTGTTAACAATTTTGTTAGGTTACTATACAACCGATAAAAAATGTAGCAAATCATGAACTACAGAACCGAATATGATACCATGGGTCCCGTTGAGGTGCCGGCCGACAAATACTGGGGAGCCCAAACCCAGCGGTCAGTAAATAATTTCAGAATCGGCAACCAGAAAATGCCGGTTGAAATAATCAGGGCATTTGCTGTACTGAAGAAGGCAGCTGCTATTACCAATAATGAGCTTGGGGTTTTATCAGAAGAAAAAACTGAGCTTATTTTCCGTGTTTGTGATGAAATACTTGAGGGAAAACTTGATGATCAGTTTCCGCTGGTTGTCTGGCAGACAGGCTCGGGCACCCAGACTAATATGAATGTAAATGAAGTAATCTCAAACCGGGCGCATGTACTTGCCGGTAATAAGCTGGGAGAAGGTAAGCCTCTCATTCATCCCAACGACGATGTTAATAAATCGCAGTCGTCGAATGATACCTTCCCAACGGCCATGAATATTGCAGCCTTTAAAATGATCAACGAGCTGACCATTCCCGGCATAACTATGCTGAGAGACACCTTTAAATCTAAATCGGACAAATTTGGTGATATTGTAAAAACCGGCCGTACCCACTGGATGGATGCCACACCACTTACCCTCGGACAGGAATTTTCGGCATATGCTGCACAGCTGGATATGGGCTTAAGATTTCTGAAAGCAACACTTGGCCATCTGAGTGAACTTGCCCTGGGCGGTACTGCGGTAGGCACCGGGCTAAATGCTCCCAAAGGTTATTCGGAGATTGTTGCTGCCAGAATTTCTGAACTGACCGGATTCAGCTTCATGACTGCCGAAAATAAATTCGAAGCACTGTCGGCATCGGATGCTGTTGTCAAGGCTTCCGGAGCACTCAGGGGGCTTGCAACAAGCCTGATGAAGATAATGAACGATCTCAGGGCGCTGGCATCAGGTCCGCGCTCAGGCATCGGGGAGATCCGTCTGCCGGCCAACGAACCCGGTTCTTCAATTATGCCGGGCAAAGTCAATCCTACCCAGATTGAAGCTCTGAGTATGGTATGTGCACAGGTTATTGGCAATGATGTTGCCGTTGGAACAGGTGGCATGCAGGGTCATTTCCAGCTCAATGTGTTCCGGCCCATGATGATAAATAACCTGTTAAATTCTGCGCGATTACTTGGCGATGCCTGTATTTCATTCAATGAAAATTGTGCCGCCGGAATAGAGCCGGACACTGAAAATATTCAAAAGAATCTTGAAAACTCGCTTATGCTGGTGACAGCTCTCAATCCCCATATAGGATACGAAAATGCTGCCAAAATCGCAAAAAAGGCGTTCACCGGGAAAACCACATTACGGCAGGCAGCACTGGATCTGGGGTTAGTCACCGAAGAGCAGTTCAATGAATGGGTTGACCCCGGTAAGATGATCTGATCAGCAGTCGCCCAATTTTTTACCTGTTTTCCCTGACAAAATCCGATAAAGCTTTCAATGATTTTTCCGGTTCTTCCAGAAATCCGATATGACCGGAATTCTCAAGGGTGACGAAATTTGAATTTTCCGAAAGGGGAATTTTGGTTGCAACATCATCATAAGATATGTAATCATCATGTTTGCCTGCAATAACCAGTACCGGGATGTTCGTTTTGCTGAGCACTTTTTCCCTGGATGGTCGTTGCATCATGCCGTAAAGGCATGCAATTATTCCCTCATCCGGCGTACCAATGGCTATCTGTGTTGCTCTTTGGACTTCTGATCTCAATGATTCCAGATTTTCCCGGGCAAATGCTTTTGGAATATTGATTCTTGAAATCAATTCCTTTTTTCCCTGATTGACCAGCACAATTTCCCGGCATCTGTTATTCATGGTTTTTTTTGTATCGGGGAATGGGTGGGAGTGGAACAGACATAGTCCGTTTAGCCTTCTGGAATGATTTTCCAACATGGCCAGGCCGGTATATCCCCCCATTGAATGTCCTGCAACAAAGCACTTTTCAATTCCACAGTGATCGAGAACTGCCAGTACGCCTTCGGCCAGTTTTTCCATAGTATGGACTTCACCCAGTATTCCTGATTTACCATGCCCGGGCAGATCGGGGCAGATAACCCTGAAATTTTCCGATAACTTTTCGGCTAATCCGTCCCAAATCTCCAGGGATTCAAGATAGCCATGGAGTAGCATCAGTGTAGTACCCGAACCCTTGTCAGAAAATTTGATTTCAATATTTTCAAAGACTACTGTTTTTATCATTTTTGCTGGTTTCTAATTTTATTCCTGATTTCAAAGTTACACCTGCAAAGCATCCCTTGAGGAATTAAACTTACAAAGATAAAAAATAGAGTAAAAACCGGGGCAGATAACTCTCTTACCATAGACGTTTTTAATTGGAGTGAACCACCTCCTCCCTGTAAACCATTAATACATTACCACCACTAAAAGTGGTGGCTTTTTTATATGGAATAAATATAAATTGCCGGAAACAGAATCTGACATTGAAAATTTTGGAAGGAAGGAAATATATTTATCCTGTAAAAAAACAAGAAATCAAAATCTTGTATTTTCTCGACAAAGTTTTGACTTACAGGAGGAACCGCTTCGCTTTAACATTAATTTTTTACATCCGTCTGTTTGTAATTCCGGATAAATAAAATTCATGTAAATTTGTATACAAGGATTGATTAATATATGAGTAATCATGTTTTAAACGATTATTGCAAATGACTATGTTTTCCCTGTGACAATCATTACTTATGCTGCTCTAAAAGAAGGGTTGCTTCATTAACAGAATTAAAAGATAATTATGAAGAGTTTCATCACTGCATCAATTGGAAAAAAAATCCTGGTCAGTATCTCGGGATTGTTCCTGATAACATTCCTTGCCGTGCACCTTACAGTTAATCTGTTTTTGTTAGGCGGACAGGAGGCATATAATCTGATTGCTCATTTTATGGCGACCGACCTGGTTATAAGCTTTATGGAGCCTTTACTGGCGATAGGATTTCTGCTGCATATCGGGTATTCAGTATATCTTACAATTGTCAACCGGCAAACTCGCCCTGAGAAATACAGCATAACAGATCAGAGTCAATCAAGCTCATGGACTTCCCAAAATATGTTTATACTGGGAGGTCTCATTTTGATATTCCTGGTCCTGCATCTTTCAAATTTCTGGTACATCATGCAGTTCGGGGAGATGGAATATGTGACCTATGGGGATGTAGCGGTTCCCGATGCCTATTCACTGGTGACGGGAAAATTTATTATCTGGTGGCAGGTTTTAATTTATGTTGCCGGGGCAGTTTTTCTCGGACTGCACCTGCTTCACGGGTTTCAGTCGGCATTCCTGACAATCGGACTGTATAACAAAATATGGCGTAAACGCCTGATGGTTGTTGGAACTATTTATTCCATAGCCATTGCCGTCGGCTTTGCTGTAATTCCACTCTATTTCCTCCTGGATCATATTATGGGATGAACCCGCATCAGCCTTTTGCAGACAAAATAACATGAACAAACCGTGCAGGTTATTAAATCAAGATAACACATAAACTTCAGTCAACGATACCGGATATGAGTAAATTTAAATCAAATATTCCCGATGGTCCATTGGAAGATAAATGGAACAATCACAAGAATTCGGTTAAGCTTGTCAGTCCCGCCAACAAAAACAAGCTTGATATTATAGTTGTAGGAACCGGGCTTTCCGGATCTTCGGCAGCCTCCACCCTTGCCGAGCTCGGATATAATGTCAAATCATTCTGTTTCCAGGATTCACCACGCAGGGCCCATTCGGTGGCGGCCCAGGGTGGCATGAACGCAGCCAAAAATTATAAAAATGACGGCGACAGTGTGTACCGCCTTTTTAAGGATATAATAAAGGGTGGTGATTACCGGGCAAGGGAGGCTTATGTTTACAGGGCCGCCCAGGTGAGCAATCAAAGTATTGACCAGCTTGTTGCGCTGGGAGTGCCTTTTGCACGTGAATACAGCGGGTATCTTGATAACCGCTCCTTCGGGGGGGTACAGGTTTCGCGCACTTTTTACGCCAGGGGGCAAACCGGACAGCAATGCCTGCTTGGTGCCTATAGCGGCTTGAACCGGCAATTGGCACGGGGTAAAATAACCATGTACAGCAGGCGTGATATGCTTGACCTGGTTCTGGTGGATGGGAAGGCCCGGGGTATTATAACCCGCAATCTGGTCACGGGCGAAATAGAACGCCATTCTGCCCATGCAGTGGTTCTTGCCACGGGTGGTTACGGTACCATTTATTATCTTTCCACACTGGCGGTTGGATCCAATGCTTCAGCCGCCTGGGCCGCACACAAGAAAGGGGCATATTTTGCCAATCCCAGCTTTATCCAGATCCATCCCACCAGTATACCGCAGCTTAATGACTTTCAGGCCAAACTTACCCTTATGTCCGAATCGCTTCGCAATGACGGGCGAATATGGGTTCCTGTAAAGAAGGGGGACAAAAGGCATCCCAATGAGATACCCGATAATGAACGCGATTATTATCTCGAACGGCGCTATCCTGCTTTCGGAAACCTTGTACCTCGCGATGTTGCTTCAAGGGCAGCCAAAGAGCGTTGTGATGCCGGCTATGGCGTTGGCGAAACCGGTCTTTCGGTATATCTTGACTTTAGCCAGGCTATTGAAAAGCATGGAAGTGAAACCATAAAATCAAGATATGAGAACCTGTTTGAAATGTATGAGAAAATAACGGGGATAAGCCCCTACAACGAGCCTATGCGTATTTATCCGGCCGGTCACTATACGATGGGCGGCCTGTGGGTTGATTATAATCTCATGACTACCATTCCCGGTTTGTTTGCGATAGGCGAATCAAATTTTTCCGATCACGGGGCTAACCGGCTTGGTGCCGGGTCCTTGATGCAGTGTGCCGGAGACGGTTATTTTATACTTCCAGTAACAATCGGAAATTATCTCGCCGATGAAATCAAAACTCCCCGGATCTCTGTTGACATTCCTGAATTTGAACAAGCCGAAAAAGCTGCGAAAGAAAGATTGAGCCGTCTGATGAACGTAAAGGGAAAGCAAACGGTTAACTCATTCCACAGGCGACTGGGTAGGATAATGTGGGATTTATGCGGGATGGTGAGGAATGAAAAAGGCCTTAAGAAAGGAATGAAAATGATGGCCGAGCTTAAGGAGGAATTCTGGCGTGATGTCAGGATCCCCGGTCAGACCGACGAGATCAACCAGGAACTTGAAAGGGCTGTCAGGGTAGCCGATTTTTTAGAGCTTGGGCAGCTGATGTGTCAGGATGCACTGGATCGTAACG
>PWPZ01000023.1 GCA_003556985.1 Bacteroidota bacterium | reverse complement strand
TTATATGTGCACTCCCGGTGAGGTTCTCAGGGCTGCACTGCCGGCTGGACTGAGGCTGGAGAGTGAAACCAGGCTGACTGCCAATCCGCTGTTCACCGCCATGGAATTGCTGAATGAAAAAGAAATCCGTCTCCTCCAACTGGTTGAAAACAAGCCTTTGTCCACGATCAGTGAATTAACGGGCCCGGAAGGCAGCAGGTCCATGTACCCTGTTGTCAGGAATCTTCTTGACCGCAATGCCCTGATAACCCGGGAATCGGTTAAAGACCCCTTCAAGCCGAAAACCGAAGCCTTTGTAAGCCTCAAGCCCTCCGCATGCAGCGAAAAGATGCTGAATGAAATTACCGGTAAGCTCAAAAAGGCTCCCCGGCAGCTTGAACTGCTGTATCATTATCTCCACATAACCGGTTATCAGGATTTCAGCAAACCACCTCCCGAAATACCCCGCGGCAGACTCCTTGATCAGCCGGAGTTCAGCCATGCCACCCTGAAAGCCCTTATCACAAAGGGTATACTCCTGGAGACCATCCATAACACTTCCCGTATCACCGGCCCGGTTATGGAACAAGGCAGTATAAGCAGCCTGAACCTTTTCCAGAGCGAAGCCCTGGACAAAATAAAAGAGCAATTCGCTACAAAAGATGTGGTGCTTCTTGACGGTATAACCTCTGCCGGCAAGACTGAAATTTATATTCACCTCATCAGGGAAGAGCTTCAAAAGGGGCGGCAGGTTCTTTACCTTTTGCCGGAAATTGCACTGACGGCCCAGATAATCGTCCGGCTGAAAAATATTTTCGGAGAAAAGGCAGGTGTTTACCACTCAAAATTCTCCGATCCGGAAAGGGTTGAGATATGGAATAATATTCTGAAAAATGATGATGACGGCTACGGACTGATACTGGGGGTAAGATCATCGCTGTTCCTGCCTTTTTCGAATCTCGGACTGGTGATTGTTGATGAAGAGCATGAAAACACTTTCAAGCAATTTGACCCCGCACCACGGTACCATGCCCGGGATGCAGCCATTATACTGGCATCGCTGCATGGTGCAAAAACTCTCCTGGGCACGGCTACCCCTTCGGTAGAATCGGCATATAATGCACTTTCGGGGAAATACGGACTGGTAAATCTGGTTAAAAGGTATCTGGAAATCGAGCCTCCTGAAATCATAATTGCCGACACCCGCAGGGCCAGGAAGAGGAAAAAAATGAAGTCTGTATTTACACCTGAGCTTTTTGAAGCAACACAACAGGCCCTGAACAGCAAGGAGCAGATAATATTATTCCAGAACCGCAGGGGCTATGCTACTTTTATGGAATGTTCCGATTGCGGCTGGATCCCGGTCTGCCGCCACTGCGATGTAAGCATGACCTACCATAAAAGACGGCATCAGATGGTATGCCACTATTGCAGCGCTGCCGGGCAACTCCCGGCCGGATGCCCGGAATGCGGCAGCAATGACATCAGGGCAAGGGGGTTCGGAACGGAAAAGATCGAAGATGAGATCGGGCTCTGTTTCCCCGGGGCAAGGGTAGGCAGGCTTGATCTGGATTCGGTAAGAAAAAAGAGAGCCCATGAAAAGATAATAGGTGATTTTGAATCGGGAAACCTTGACATTCTGGTGGGAACACAGATGATAGCCAAAGGGCTGGATTTTGACAGAGTGAGCCTGGTGGGGATCCTGAACGCGGATAACCTTTTATTTTTTCCCGACTTCAGGGCACACGAAAGGAGCTTCCAGCTCATATCCCAGGTAAGTGGAAGGGCGGGAAGAAAAACCAGAAGGGGCAGGGTGGTTATCCAGACCGGTTTCCCCGGCCATCCCGTAATCAGGCATATAACAGGAAATGATCCGGCCCGCCATTTCCGGGAACAACTGGCCGAGCGAAAGCAGTTTCTTTACCCTCCATATGTGCGCCTGATAAGAATAACCATAAAAGACAAAAACAGGGAACTTATGGAAAAAGCTGCCTTCGCACTGGGTGAAAAGCTCAGAAAAAAGTTCGGATCGAGGGTTCTGGGTCCGGAATTCCCTCTGATAGGTCGTATCCAGAACAGGTATATAATGAATATTCTTTTGAAAATCGAGAAAGGGGCCAATCTCCCCCGGGCCAGAAGCCTGATTCTGGCTGAAATAGCCCGGCTGCAATCGGTTCAGGCCTTCAGGTCCTGCCACATTTACCCCGATGTCGATCCGTTCTGAGGCGACGGTAATTCCCGGCATCAGCGGGAATGTGGCCGGGGTTCTTTACCGGTGCTGTTTTCAAAAGGCATCGGCAGACGGGCAAATGCTGAAGCCAAGAAACAGAGGCAGATTGGCGGTAGCTTTTGCCAAAAAACAGAGGCAAATTGGCGGTAGCTTTTGTCAAAAAATAGCGACAGATTGGCGTACCGGCATGAATTTTTAAATTTGCAATAAATTTACCAAACTTAATATCGATCCTAAAGTGACAAAAAAAGAGATACAGGAAGTTTTTGACCGTTTCGGCAAACTGAATATAATGATAATAGGCGATGTGATGATCGATTCCTATATGTGGGGCAGTGTGGACAGGATATCACCGGAAGCCCCCATACCCATTGTTTCGGTAACCAAAAGAGAAAACAGGCCCGGAGGAGCGGCAAATGTGGCCCTTAACATACAGTCGCTCGGCGCCACCCCCTTTTTATGCTCCATAACCGGCAATGATCCGGGGAAAGAAATATTCATGGAGCTTATGAGGGAAAAGCAGCTGTCAACCGAAGGCATACTGGTCAGGGATGACCGGAAAACCACCGGTAAAACCCGTGTTATAGGAAACAGCCAGCACCTGCTCCGGGTTGATGAGGAAGACAACGAAATAATCGGCAAAAGTGCTGAAAAGCAGTTTATCACCCTTATCAGATCGGTGTTATCATCGGTCAGAACCGATGCCATAATTTTTGAGGATTACGACAAAGGAGTAATTACGCCGGGCGTAATCAGGGAAGTTCTGTCGCTGGCCGCGGAAAAAAAGATATTTGTCTCCGCCGATCCCAAGAAAAGGAATTTTAACCAGTACAGGAATATTGACCTTTTCAAGCCTAATTTGAAAGAGATGGCGGCGGGACTGAAAACCGAACTGCCGGGGAATAAAATGGATAAAATAAGCGAGGCTGCCCGCAAATTACAGGAAACAGGCAATATCCGCTACCTTCTGATAACCCTTTCGGAAATGGGCATATATCTGAGGCACGGCGGTGAAGGCAAGCTGTTCCCCGCAGAAACCCTGGATGTTGCCGATGTCTCCGGAGCAGGCGATACGGTTATAAGCGTTGCCACCGCATGCATGGCTGCAGGCATGAGAGCCGAAGAAACGGCGATGGTGGCTAATCTTGCCGGCGGACTGGTTTGCGGGAAGGTGGGAGTGGTTCCGGTCGACAGGCAAGGGCTGCTTGAAGAAACCCTGAAACTTTTCAGCAGGTAATTAATACTATTACTCCGTTATACGCTCTGTAAAACCAGGTGTATCAGAAAAACACCGGTACGCCGCGGAAGCAAAAATAACCTGGAGACAGAACCCTTTACAGGCAAAGCAGGTCCCGGTTCCGCACGAACGGTAGGGGAATAAAAAAATTCCGGATACCAGCCGGCATCCGGAATTTTTTATAAGTTAACCGCACTGTTCACAAATTAGAGAATATCGATCTTTTTGGGAGGCTTTTCTTTGGCCTCTTCTTTTTTGGGAATGTAAATGTTCAGAACCCCATCCCTGTGTTTGGCCGATATTTTTTCCGAATTTACGGAGTTCGGCAGACTAAAGGAGCGGCTGAACGAGCCGTAGGAAAATTCCCTTCTCATTATTTTCTCATCCTTTTGCTCGTCACGTTTCTCTTTTTCACAGGAAATGAACAGCACATTGTTCTTTACATCGATCGAAAAATCATTTTTATCCAGCCCGGGGGCTGCAACCTCGATCCTGAAATCATCCTTGCCTTCGATAACATTTACCGCGGGAACACTTATCCCGGTCTGGTAATCATCGAAAAGATTTGCAAGCATATCCTTGCCGAAAAATTCATCTACAATACTCGGCATCGAACTCCTTCTGTTAAATACTGGTAACATAATTCTCTCCTCCTATTTTTTAGTTAAACATTGATTTTTGAAAATTAACTTTCAATCTTTTTTTATCAATCAATGTGCCAACCAATAAAAGGATTAAAACACTGCCAATATGTCTGCAATAAATAAAATACGACTGCCTCATTGGCATGCCGGGTAATTGCGCATGCCTTTAAGTCAAAATCCGCCACGCCATTACAGCGCCCTGAAATCGCGATATATGGCAGAATTTGGGCGCGGGTTTATGGAATAACTAAAAAATTCGCAGGATACAATTACAGCGCTCAAAGGACAAGACGTTTTGAAAATTAACCAAGCCAGGATTTGGTATTTATAATGGGGAATTTAACTTAAGCATGCCGCCTTTGCAAAAAAGTGCCCGGCGGTTCGGTGCGGGCATTGAACGGAGATATCAGGCTTTATGCCAGGAGGCGATCAAATCGAGTAACTCTTCAATGTCGAACTTGTCGGCCGGATAGATTATATCTGACTGCCGGTACCAGCTTTCCCGGCCCGCAAGGAGTTTTTTTAAATGGTTATTCAGGTTTTCACCCGTCATTCCGGCAACCAGGGGCCTGCCGGAACCACCTGCAGAAAGCCGGTCGGCAAGAATATCTGAGGAAACCTTAAGGTAAATGGTTAATCCTGACGATTTCATCTGCTGCATATTGTCAAAAAAGCAGGGTGTACCGCCCCCGCAGGCAACAACCATATTATCGTAAGCGAGCATGCTCTTCAAGGCTGCTGATTCGGCTATTCTGAAATAATCCTCTCCCCTGCTTGCAAATATTTGAGTTATGGGCATGTT
Source organism: Bacteroidota bacterium (assembly GCA_003556985.1). Lineage (GTDB taxonomy): Bacteria > Bacteroidota > Bacteroidia > Bacteroidales > PUMT01 > PXAP01. The sequence continues at coordinate 730 of PWPZ01000023.1, read as the reverse complement.
TTCCCGTTGCCCGATCAAATCATCAAGATCGGCAAACCGGTACTTAAGCCTTGCCGCCAGCAACTTGCCGGTAGTGCTTTTCCCGCTTCCCATAAATCCAATCAGAAAAATAAGCACGATTTCAGAATTTTTTTAACCGTTCGCCCTGTTTCGGCATATTGTGTGCAGCATCCTTATTGTTATTCAAATGTTTTCCCATTATCTTTATGCACGGAACCTGTAACTCACAACTCCAGCTTCATCTGATTGCTGTCGGGTTCATCAAGATCAAAGGGTTCATCAGATCCTGCTCCGGCATCCTGTTCCGGCTTTATAAGGGGTTCCAGCTCAGAAATGAGTGAAACTTCAAATTTGCTGAGCCGCTTGCCCCTGGCCTTATAACTCTTTACCCCGATAAAGTCGGCCACCTCAATTATTTCATTGTCCCTGTCCTTGTTCCTGCCCCCGAATTTAACTTCCAGGCGGGGATAATCAACCTCGGTAAGACGGATAAGCTTTGACCCGGGATCGTCGCCGATAAAGCTGGTAAGTTCCCCGGCATTGTCGAAGTTAAACCGCTTTACGTAGTAATAGTTTTTCTCCCCGTCAAAATATACTGCTGAAAAAACCTTGTTGTAACGGTATTTTTCTATAAGGATAATGTCGTCTTCGAAGTGGGTGGAAACATCAAATCCCGACAGGCGGAACTTACCCGATGCAGTAACTACAAGTATACGGTCATCTGTATTGA
>PWPZ01000146.1 GCA_003556985.1 Bacteroidota bacterium | reverse complement strand
CATATCGGGGAAATAATCAGGATCATTAAACAAAACGGACGAACAGGCTACCAGGGAGACGGAATGATACTCGTATCGCCCGTTGAGGAGGTTTATAAAGTAAGGACGGATGAAGTCGGTTTCCCTGCTATCTAAAGTTGAAAACTGATTTAAAAAAAAAGATAACCAATGCAATGCTGTATTAATGTAAATTGTTTTGAGCAGGGACATATCTGTGTGCCCCGGTGATCAAGTACCTCTGGGATGGTGTAATGAATCAATAATTTCTGCTTAGTCCTGTTATCGCCGCCGCCGCCATGAGTTTCAGTTTAGTTTCTGTTATTACAAATGCGTTACGATTAAGAAAAGTGTAACCAAAATGATCGTACGCCTTCCGGGCGCAGGAAATTCAGGAGCACATTCCTGCAGTGAATATTATATATATTAAAATATACACTATTATATGAGTAACCCTCAATATTTTAATTTAAGCAGATATCAACGGCAAATGATTCTGCCTCAAATAGGAGAACACGGACAAAAAAAGTTATGTGAGGCAAAGGTAATTGTTATTGGAGCAGGGGGACTAGGCTCTCCTGTTTTAATGTATCTTTCTGCCGCAGGAATTGGCAATATAGGAGTTATTGACTATGATAAAGTTGATTTAAGTAACTTGCACCGGCAAATTTTGTATAATACGACCGATATTGGCAAAAGCAAAATTGATATTACAACTCAAAGGTTGAAAAGCATTAATCCCGAAATTAATATCATTCCTTACAATGAACGACTTTCAAAAAGCAACATTCTGGAAATAATAAATGATTATGATATAGTGGTTGATGGTTCGGATAACTTCCCTACACGCTTTCTGGTTAATGATGCGGTGGTAATGTTAAATAAACCTCATGTTTTTGGTGCTGTTTATCAGTTTATGGGACAAGCATCTGTATTTAATTATAAAAACGGCCCCACATATCGTTGCGTTTTCCCCAAACAGCCAAAAACTGATGAAATACCCTCTTGTTCTACAGGCGGAGTTATTGGCTCTTTACCTGGCCTTATAGGAAGTATACAAGCAACCGAAACAGTTAAAATAATATTGGATATTGGGGAAACATTATCCGGGAGGTTTTTTCAAATTGACGGATTAGATTTCAAAATTGAAATTATTGAAGTGAAACCTGATGATAATCAAAAGAAAATAAAGTCATTAGGTGATTATGAAATTAGCTGCCAGTCACGGGTAAAAAACATTACTCCCAGGCAATTGCACAAGGAAAGAACGAATGGCAAAATAAAAATTTATGAAGTACGAACCCAACAACAATATAATGATTTCAATATTAGTGGAGAGAGAATTGAAGCTGAAGACCTATTCCTAAATACCAGCTCATTTAGTAGTTATGAAAAAGTAATAATTGTATGTCAAAGAGGTGTTCAAAGTTTGTCAATTGTTGAACAGTTAGTGCAAAAAGAAGATTTCAATAATCTATATAACCTTGAAGGAGGAATAAGTAGATGGTTGGATGAGATCCCCTGACCCATAAACGGACTTTGCTCAATCTTATGTTTGCAGGTTAGGCAATGGCATTCAGCAGCCTAAGATTTGTAAGTAACAATCAGTCTGCGATTGAATATGAAAAAACCGGTTCTCCAAATTTCATAAATCATTTACAAAATAACATAACAGTGGAAAGCCGATTTTTCACGAATTTTGTAGCTTTAAGAATGTGACACTAAATTTTATTTTTAATAATTTTCTTTAGCTTTGCAAAACATTCAGCTATATAAAGCTGTTTATATATAAATAAATATCAACAGGCATCTCACATGGAATTTATAAGGAAAATAGCGGCATATTTAATGACAGCACTGATGTTTGTGGCAACCACGAATATTGTGCTGAGTGCCCATATTTGTTCCAGTGAGTTATATAAACTTTCCCTGCTCGAGGAAGCTTCTGCCTGCTGCAGCCATTCTGCCGGTGATGAACAAAATCCGGCGACTGCCGGAAGATTAGCTCTTTCTGACGGTAATTACTGCTGCTCTTCCAAGACCTTCGAGGCACAGGGTGTTGACGTTATATATCCTTCATACGGCCCCAGGGAAGTTGACTTTCAGCCTGCGATACCTCAAATGGAAATATTCAAGAGCATTACCCTTCCTTATGTAGATGTTCAAACATCTGTTTTTAAACCCTTTGTGCTCTATTTAGCTGTCCGGGATATTCCTGTACTGGTACAGTCATTCCTTTTATGATATAAATCCGGTTAATTCAAACGGCCGTAAGGCATTATTTTTGCTGTCTAACACAAGACTGTTCCAGACTGCCGATTTGAATTAACAACTGCTTTCCCAAAAGGCAGATATCTCCTTTTGCAAAATCCCAAAATCTGCTTTTTCAATGCAGGAACGGGATGATCTCAAAGTGCAATCCAATTTCTCAATCTGGCTTTATACTATAAAATAATTACAAATGCTTAACAGGATAATTAAATTCTTTCTTGAACAGAAACTGGTGACAGTTATATTGCTGGCCCTTGTCATTGTTTGGGGCATAGCCGTGGCGCCGTTTAACTGGGATATTGATTTTATTCCCAGAGATCCGGTTCCGGTTGATGCAATTCCCGATATCGGTGAGAACCAGCAGATTGTCTTTACTGAATGGATGGGACGCTCACCGGAGGATGTGGAGGATCAGATCACCTACCCGCTGACCACGGCGCTACTGGGGCTGCCCGGTGTGAACAGCATCCGCAGCACATCGATGTTCGGGTTTTCCAGTATTTATATCATTTTCGACGATAATGTGGAATTTTACTGGAGCCGTTCGCGTGTGCTCGAAAAACTTAATTCACTTCCCTCAGGAATCCTGCCTCCCGGCATTCAGCCACAGCTTGGCCCGGATGCAACGGCACTTGGACAGGTTTTCTGGTACACCCTGGAGGGACGCGACAGGGACGGCAATCCGGCCGGCGGCTGGGATCTTCATGAACTGCGTACCATACAGGACTACTATGTAAGGTACGCCCTGACAGGCGCCAGGGGCGTTTCGGAGGTAGCCTCGGTAGGCGGTCATGTAAAGGAATACCAGGTTGATATTGATCCGGTAGCCATGAAGGCTCATGATGTGTCCCTTATGGCTGTGATGAATGCCGTAAGGAACAGCAATATTGATGTGAGTGCCAATACCATAGAGATCAACAGGGTGGAGTATTATGTTCGTGGACTGGGGTATGTGAACGACTTGTCCGATTTAGAGGAGGCGGTGGTGAAGGTCAGTGACAACGTGCCAGTCCGAATCAGGGACGTGGCAAAGGTAAACATCGGTCCGCAGGTAAGAACAATGAGCGGGATCCTTGACAAATCTGGAGCTGAGGCAGTTGGCGGCATAGTGATTGCCAGGTATGGTGACAATCCCCTTGAGGTGATTGACAATGTAAAGCAGAAAATTGAAGAGATTGCCGTTGGCCTTCCGGAAAAAACACTTGCCGACGGTACCGTTTCGAAGGTTACCATAGTGCCGTTTTACGACCGCACCGGACTGATATACGAGACACTGGGAACCCTGTATGAGGCAATCAGTCTGCAGATACTGATAACCATTATAGTCATCATCGTGATGGTGTTCAACCTGAAGGCTTCATTACTGATCTCTGCCCTGCTTCCCCTTGCCGTGCTTATGAGTTTCATATTTATGAAGTATGTGGGGGTTGATGCAAATATAGTTGCACTATCGGGAATAGCGATTGCCATAGGTACTATGGTGGACCTGGGGATCATCCTGAATGAGAATATACTCCGGCACCTGAGGGAATCACCTGCCGCGAAGACAATTACAACAATTTATAATGCCACCACCGAGGTGGGATCCGCCATACTTACAGCCGTAAGCACCACGATAGTGAGCTTCCTGCCGGTATTTACATTGCAGGCGGCAGAGGGCAAGCTTTTCGGACCGCTGGCGTGGACAAAGACTTTTGCTCTTATTGCCGCCCTGGTATTTACCATAGCGATCATGCCGGCATTTGCGCACTGGTTCCTTGGGGCAAAACCCGTTAAGCGCAGTTTTGGCAGATACTTTAATTACCTGCTGGTGGTCGGTGGACTGCTGATTGCCTTGTTGTGGTACCCGTGGGCCGGTATTGTTTTGATGGCATTCGGAATTCATAACAGCCTCCAGTACCATTACCCGGAAAGGTTCGGAAAATACAGGGGGTGGATCACTGCGGGCATTTCGGTTGTAGCGGTTGCATGGCTTCTTGCCACAGAATGGATGCCCCTGGGAGTGAATAACAGCGTGTTGCTAAACTTTTTGTTTATCGGTATTATCATAGCCGTAGTACTTGGTGTATTTATCCTTTTTATTCACTTCTACTCGCGGATACTTTCATGGTGCCTGGAAAACAAATGGAAATTCCTTCTTGTTCCTTCATTTATCCTGCTTCTGGGTTTGAATATGTGGCAGGGCTTCGACAGTATTTTCGGATTTGTGGCACGTGGCGGCGACAGACTGGGGACAAACATCCGTACCACATCGGTGTGGAGCAGTCTGACTCACACCTTCCCGGGAATGGGCAAGGAGTTCATGCCGTCGCTGGATGAAGGCTCATTTTTGCTGATGCCCACATCCATGCAGCATGCCGGGATAGAGGAAAATATAAGCGTTCTGCAGCAGCTTGATAAACTGGTAACCTCAATTCCGGAGGTGGAAGTGGTTGTGGGGAAAGCAGGACGTGCCGAAACGGCTCTTGACCCTGCACCGATGACCATGTTCGAGAATATCATCAATTACAAGAGTGAGTATATAACCGATGAAAACGGGAACAGGCAGAGATTCAGGGTCGACCGTGAGGGTAATCATCTCAGGGATGATAACGGTGATCTTATTCCTGACAGGAGGGGCAGGTATTACAGGCAGTGGCGCGACCACATCAGGACGCCAGATGATATCTGGGATGAGATCGTAAGGGTTTCCCGTGTTCCCGGTGTAACATCGGCACCAAAGCTGCAGCCGATAGAGACAAGGCTGGTAATGCTGCAAACCGGCATGCGGGCACCGATGGGCATAAAGGTCTTCGGTCCCGATCTTCAGACCATCGAGAATTTCGGCGTACAGCTGGAAAGATATCTCAAGGAGGTGCCTTCAGTCCGGCCGGGAGCTGTATTTGCCGACAGGATAGTGGGAAAGCCATACCTTGAAATAGATTTGAACAGGATTGAGTTGGGGCGGTATGGCTTGAATGTAATGGATGTGCAGAACCATATTGAAATTGCACTTGGAGGAATGGCCCTCTCAACAACTGTTGAAGGAAGGGAAAGGTTCCCCATCAGGGCCAGGTATGCCCGTGAGTGGAGGGATGATCCAGAAATGATAGAAAGGGTGCTTATATCAACTCCAACCGGTTCTCAGATACCTCTGGGACAGATCGCGGAGGTAACCTATCGTCAGGGGCCTGCTATGATAAGGGGTGAGGACAGCTTTTTGGTTGGTTTCGTGCTTCTTGACAGGCAACCGGGTTTCGCTGAGGTGACAGTGGTGGAAGATGCGCAGCGATATCTGCAGGAAAAAATAGACAACGGCGAGCTGGTTGTCCCCGCCGGAGTGAATTACCATTTTTCCGGAAGCTATGAGAACAAGATAAGAGCGGAGAAACGCCTTGCACTAGTG